>CBFHWY010000015.1:0-38430 GCA_965659675.1 Salibacteraceae bacterium
CTATTGAGAATGCCTGAAGTGCTGAAAGCACAAAGCATAGAACCAGACGAAGAAGAAGTTGCTGCGATCAATCAGGTGATCGATGATGCCGTGAATAGAATAAACGATTTCAGGCGTTCAGAAGGACAAAAGCTTGAAGATGATCTTAATGAAAGGCTCAACAATATCGAAAAGGGTATAAAGGAGGTCGAAGCGCTTAAGGACGAAAGAATTCAAAAACGCAAAGAGAACCTTCTTCAGAAACTGAATGAGATCAATGTGGAGACCGATGAGAATAGGCTTGAACAAGAGCTCATTTACTACATCGAAAAATTAGACATCAACGAGGAGCTAGTTCGACTAAAGAGCCATTGTGCATACTTTAGAGAAACCATGGCGCAAGATCGACCTCAAGGACGTAAATTAGGCTTTATAGGTCAGGAGTTAGGACGCGAGATCAATACTCTGGGAGCCAAGGCATATCATGCTGGAATCCAAAAGATCGTAGTGGGCATGAAGGACGAACTCGAGAAGATCAAAGAACAAAGCCTTAATATTCTCTAGTTTGGAAAAGGTTCAGCAAAAGGCGATCATCGTTTCAGCTCCTAGTGGTTCTGGAAAAACCACGCTGGTGAAAGCTGTAATGAATGCCATCCCAGAGCTGGAATTCTCCATTTCAGCTACAACTCGAGCCCCAAGAGGAAAAGAAAAAGACGGAGTAGATTATCACTTTCTTAGCAGTGAAGACTTCAAGAATCTTATTAAGAATGACGGACTCGTTGAATGGGAGGAGGTCTATACCGATCAGTTCTATGGAACCATGCGATCTGAGCTGGAGCGGATCTGGAAACAAGGTAAAACAGTCGTTTTTGATGTTGATGTAGTAGGCGGGGTAAACCTGAAAAGGATCTTTGGACCCCAGGCATTATCAATCTTCATTCAGGCACCCTCAGTGGAGGAACTTGAACGTCGTTTGAGAAATCGACAGACCGATTCGGATGAGGCAATCGTAAAGAGGCTTGCAAAAGCGACGCAGGAGTTGGGATACCGCGATCAATTTGACGTTTGTATCGTAAATGATGAGCTAGAAACAGCATCAGCAGAAATGTTGGCCCACTGCAAAAACTTTGTGAACAAATGAAGATCGGGCTCTTCTTCGGTTCATTCAATCCCATTCATGTCGGGCATCTGATCATGGCGGATCATTTTGCACAACATGCAGACCTGGATCAGCTCTGGCTGGTTGTCAGTCCGCGGAATCCGCTAAAGAAGAAATCTTCTCTCTTAGCTGATCATCATCGCCTGGCCATGGTGAGAGTAGCAGTTGAAGATAACCCCAGACTCAAAGCTTCCAATATTGAGTTTGATCTGCCCACCCCATCCTACACCGCACATACTTTAGCGCATCTGAAGGATCGATATGAGGAACATGAGTTTGCGCTCATCATGGGTGCGGATAACCTGCGGAGCTTTCATAAATGGAAAAATCACGAAGCCATCATAGCCTCCCACAAACTCTACGTTTACCCCAGGATGCTCACAGAAGGGGAGGAAAAAGATATGCGGATCAACCAATGGATGGATCATCCGAATGTGAATCAAATAAACGCCCCTGTAATCCAGATCTCAGCTACTAGTATTCGAAACGCGATCAAGGAAGGCAAAGATGTTCGATATCTCTTAAGCGAGCCAGTATACCAGTACTGCAAAGAGATGCACTTCTACGAAAAATAAGTGGAGGGCTTATCGCCCAACAATTCTCAAAGTCCTGCGTCTATATAGGTGTCAGTTTTGAAAATATTCCCATTAAATATTGCCCTTTTGCCAGGTGAGAAATTGCCGCTGCACATCTTTGAGCCCAGATACAAGAAGCTTATTGAAGACTGCAAAGAAAAAGGTGAAATCTTTGGAATATGCCTGTCATATGGTGCCAGGGTAAGCCGATATGGTACTGAGGTCACTTTAGACAAGGTCACCCAAACCTTCTTTGATGGTTCCAGCGACGTTGTAGTGAGAGGTATCCGGTCCTTTGTCATTAAAGACTACAAAGCCGATCCGAACAAAATTGACTGTGACGAAGCATCAACACAGCTGATCGATCTATTCAAACTCGATAAACCCAGCTCAAAATTACTCGAGCTCTATGAAAACTTCATCGCAGAGTTTGATCGAAAGTCATTCAGAACCTCCAGGCTCATGCATGCAAATCTTTTGCAGATCGCCAGAGAGATCGGCTTGGGCTTCAAGCAAAAAGATCAATTCATCCGTGAGCCAGATCAATTCAAAAAGGAAGAGTTGCTCATCAGACACATTAGATATCTCTTATTTATCAAAGCGCAGGAAGAAAGTAGGGAGTTTAATCTCTTGATGAATTAGAGATCTTTCTCTGCCAGAAAATGATAATGGGAGTCAGAAGGACAGTTGGCCATAACCACTGAACAAGGCCAGGAAGAAAAGTCAAAGTAACTACGGAAAAGGCACTGATGCTGGCGATAAAGCCCCCGATCATTCCCGAAATATGACGTTTTAACCAAATAGTTCTTGATCGTTGTTTTTTACAATCTCGAAGGAATTGTAGAGAAAAAGCCAAGCCCAAACCACCAAAAATAGAACTGAGAATTAATATGCTTCCACCTTGAAGTGTCCCGAAAATGAGCATTCCCACATGGAAAAACAAAAAGAAATAGTAAATCCATCGGAACGATCTTGCAAGCTTTGGTTTTCTCATAAAACTCAGAGAAAGTCGACCGTTAAGAGCTAGAAAAAAGGAAAAGAAGCCAATAAAAAACAAGAATGTTCTTTGATTGATCAATGAAAGTATGCAAGCGCTTACAAATACCCCTGCCATGGAGAAGAAGAACACATTGCCGAATGTGAGATGTAGGCCTTTCCCTTTTTGTGAGAAAAGCGCTAAAAAGCCACTTAACAAGCTTACCGCGCCACAGGCGACATGGCTCCACGTTATGATCGCACTTAAATCCATTTGCTTTGAGCAAATTTATATAGACCAATGGAATACCAATTCTGCTTTCCTCAACTAATTGCTAATTTCGCGCACTATGGCAAAAATGAAATTTGGAACAAAAGCAATTCACGGGGGTGTTCATCCAGACCCAGCAACTGGAGCGATCATGACCCCAATTTATCAAACATCCACTTATGTTCAGGAGGAACCTGGTAAGCACAAGGGCTATGAATACTCCAGGACTCAGAACCCGACAAGACAGGCTCTGGAAGATAACCTTGCGGCAATAGAAAACGGAAAATACGGCCTCTGTTTTGGAAGTGGCTTAGCGGCAATTGATGCGGTGATCAAAACCCTAAAACCGGGAGATGAGGTGGTATCTACCAATGACCTTTACGGAGGTACTTACAGGATATTCACGAAGATCTTTGAGCCAATGGGGATCAGGTTCAAGTTCGTTGACATGGGTTCAGTGCACAATGTGGAAGCAGCCCTGAGTGATAAAACCAAGATCATCTGGACAGAAACCCCGACGAATCCCATGCTGAATATTGTAGACATCAAAGCAATGTCTGGCCTGGCAAAATCAAAAGGAATTCTGTTAGCTGTAGATAACACCTTTGCCACTCCGTACCTTCAGAACCCCCTCGATCTTGGAGCTGATCGGGTTATGCACAGTGTCACCAAATATTTGGGTGGTCACAGTGATGTAGTGATGGGAGCACTGGTGACAAGCAATGACGAGTTGGCTGAAAAGCTCTATTTCATTCAAAATAGCAGCGGAGCTGTTTGTGGACCAATGGACAGTTTTCTCGTCTTGCGAGGAATCAAAACACTTCATGTAAGAATGCAAAGACATTCTGAAAATGGTCGAGCAGTAGCAGAATTTCTGAATGAGCACCCAGAGGTTGGCAAAGTATATTGGCCTGGATTGAAAGATCATCCGAATCACGAAATAGCAGCAGTTCAAATGCGCGACTTTGGCGGCATGTTGTCTTTTACGGTAAAAGACAATGATTTCGAAAAGACCATTCGCACCGTTTCAAGCCTAAAGGTCTTCAGTCTTGCAGAGTCTTTAGGTGGCGTTGAATCACTCGCTGGACACCCGGCATCAATGACACATGCGGCTATCCCAAAAGAAGAAAGAGAAAAGACAGGAGTGTTGGATTCACTGATCAGGTTGTCTGTTGGAATCGAAGATGCCGAAGACCTCATTGCAGACCTCGATCAGGCACTAAGGAGATCATAGAATGAGCGTACAGAAATATGCAGTAATTGGCCTTGGTCAATTTGGAACGGAGATCGCAAGAGAGCTTGCGGAAAGGGGTGCGCAAGTGCTTGCCATTGATAACAACGAAGAACATATCGACCGTATCAAGGAAGATGTGGCCTATGCCGTTACGCTTGACTCCACAGATAAAAAAGTGCTTGCCAGACAGGGATTGGATGACATGGATGCTGTGGTGGTAGCAATTGGGGCTGACTTTGAAGCACTCCTGCTCACAACGGTCTACCTCATGGAGAATAATGTCAAAAGGATCATAGCCAGAGCAAATGGTGAGCAACAAAGAAAGATCCTGCAAAAAATGGGCATCACAGAGATCCTTTCACCAGAAAAAGAGGTTGCAACAAGCCTTGCAGAAAGTTTGCTTAACCCTTCTGTGCTTTCATCATTGCAGCTACCTGACAACTATGAGATCGTTGAGATCAAAAGTCCGAAAGGGATAGTTGGCCGAAGAATAGCTGATATGGACCTTAGGAATAAATACAAGATCAATCTGATCACGGTTAAACGCGAGTTTCTTGAAAAGAAAAATGGAGAAGAATGTTGCGAGCTACATGTGCTAGGTGTACCTCCTGGAGAAACGAGCATTGAAGCCTCCGACACGCTTGTGCTTTTCGGACAGATCAAGGATATTGAACGATTCTGCGAGATCAACTGATGAAGTACTATTACATTTCCGGTACAAGTAGGGGAATCGGTAAAGCACTCTGTGAGGAGTTACTCAAAAAGGAGGATAGCTTCATTTTCGGATTAGGCAGGAACCGAAGCATTGAGCACAGGCGGTATGAACACATCACCATCGACCTGAGTCATACCGAGGAGCTCGAGCACTTTCACTTTAGCACACCTGAGGATGCTTCTGAAGTTATTTTAGTGAATAATGCAGGCAGCCTTGGAGACATCAAGCACATTGGTGATATTGACCCGAAGACGATCGATCAAAGTATCAAATTGAATTTGATCGCCCCAGCCATGCTCATGAATGCTTTTATTCGCGACCACAAAGACACGCAGCTTAAGATCCTAAATATCAGCTCAGGCGCAGCCAGCCGGAGCATCGAAAGCTGGTCGTCTTATTGTGCCTCCAAAGCCGGACTTGAGATGTTTGCTCAGGTAGCGGATCTCGACCTACAAACAGAAAGCCGAAATGATATTAAGATCTGGTCTATCGCACCTGGCGTGATCGAAACTCAGATGCAGGAGATCATTCGCTCGAGCGATGAAAAAGACTTTAGCGGGGTTGATCACTTTAGGCAACTGAAGGAAGAAATGCGACTAAAGTCACCAAACAAAACGGCCCAGGAACTCGTAAAGATAATAGAGGGCAACATAGCCGTTGAAGGGGTAATAGGGAGGTTAGATTGAACTTTTCGCGCTTTTTAGCGTCTTACCACTTAGGACATTGTTTTCACGAAATAGTTTTAGTATCTTATTTTCGTGCCCCTTGCAAAAAGATTGAGAATGAAAAAACTGCTCTACCTAAGTCTTTTAACTGCATTTAGCTTAAGTCTGAATGCACAGGATCCTATTTATTTCGACAAAACACCAGCCTGGTGTGGAACGGATCAATTCACTGAAGAGTACTTCGAAAAGAATCCCGAGGCGCGTCAGCATTTTGTTGAACAAATGCAAAAGGTTTATGAGCACAGAGATCATAAGAGCGCTGCGCGAAGCGGAGATACAGATCCTTTTGTGATCCCGGTAGTGGTGCATGTCATTCACGACAATGGAGTAGGAGATATTAGTTTAGAGCAGATTCAGGATGCAATTAAACTCCTGAATGAGGATTACAGAAGGTTGAATGAGGATGCCGATGAAACAAGACCTGAATTCCAGGATATCGCTGGAGCAGCTCCATTTGAATTCCGTTTGGCAAAATTAGACCCACAGGGCAATCCAACGGATGGCGTGGTGCGCATCAGTGACCCCAACAATACCTACATGGTGAGAAACAATGTGAAAGGGGTGAATTATTGGGATTCGAGAAGGTACTTCAATATGTGGGTAGTGAACTCAATCAGGTCTTCCAGCGGGGGTGGCGGAACTGTGTTAGGCTATGCCCAATTTCCTGGAGGTGGCTCCTGGAATACTTATGGATTGGTCATGCGTCATGACCAATTTGGCACCATCGGAACTTCAAGATCTGATGGGAGAACACTCACTCATGAAATGGGCCATTGCCTGGGCTTGTATCATACCTTCCAAAGCAGCTGTGGTTCAGATTGCTCAAGTTCTGGAGATAGGATCTGCGACACACCCCCGGTAAACAGCCCAAGCTGGGATTGTAACTTTAATCAGAATACTTGCTCGAATGACGCCGTTGGGATGAAAATTCTTTATAAGAAAAACCCAGATGGGTCTATATATCTATATGATCATGACAATGATACTGTCACCCCTCCCGTTCGTTTCCCAATTGATTCTTTCTATTTAGACTCTAATTACCCCGACCAGATCGAGAATTACATGAGTTACGATGATTGTCAGAACATGTTTTCAAAAGGTCAGATCGATGTGATGACCTCAGTGATGAGTCAGTTTAACAGGTTGATCAGCTTGTCGAGTGAAAATAACCTGATCAATACGGGTGTTGGCATATTATATTCTGCTGATTTTGGCGCGGACAGAAAAGTGATCTGTGCAGGAGAAGAGGTGAATTATCAGGATCTTTCATTTTATGGACAGAATCTTTGGAGCTGGACCCTTCCAGGAGCTGTACCCGAAACCCCAGGTGTAGCAAACCCAACAGTAGTTTACCCAAACCCCGGCTTATATTCAGCAAGGTTGTCGGTCTCCAATGGCTCTGATATCCGCAACAAGAATCGCGATGACTTTATTTTAGTAAGTCCACAAAGAGGGTATTTTAATGAAGTAAGTGGAGATTTTGAAGAGGGTGAATTTCCAAGTGATTATTGGATCGCTCAAGAAGAAGTTGAGGATGGCGTAACATGGCAATTGAGCCCTCATGCTGCAAACGGATCTAATGCTATTGAGCTTAATAACTATAATGCGAGTAGCGGAGAAACGGATTATCTCTACACTGCTTCTTATGACCTTTCTCCTTATAGCGCAGCTGAACTTAAGTTCAATTATGCGTTTGCAGAGAAGAATTTAGGAGATGGCGATCGTCTGATCATATCGTACAGCACTGATTGTGGTGAAAGCTGGGATAACTTTTGGAACGTCGGAAGCGGAAACCTATCGACCACCAGTGCGGTGCCAAATACCGAGTTTGTTCCAACAGCAAACGATTGGAGCGCCGAAAGTCGCGCCATGCTCCCAAGAATGTTGACCGAAGGGATCCAATTCCGCTTCACCTTTATTTCTGGAGGTGGAAACAACCTATATCTAGATGATTTTGATATTGATGTGACATGGGATTCAAAACCTGCGCTTCAGTCTCCAGAAAGCGGTGTGACCGTAGATCGTTTTGATGTAAACTTAGACTGGAAGTCGCACCCCGATGCTGATGAGTATGAATACCAACTATCAGAAGACAACACTTTTGCAAGTATCCTGAAAACAGGAACAACGAGTTCAATGGGAATGGACCCAGATCAGGCCGATACTGAATTTTTAGCAGAAGGCCTTGAGAGGGGTAAGTTGTATTTCTGGAGAGTACGAGCTATCGATGCTGGTACAGCTGGCGACTGGTCAGATGTATGGTTCTTCCGAGTTTCTCAAAGCGTTTCTGCTCCTATTTGGGCAGAGAACAAGACAGAACTTCGCATTTATCCGAACCCATCGGAAGGTCAATTCAGCCTGATGGTGAATGGAAGAGATTCAGATTTGAACTATAGAGTGACCGATATTTCTGGAAAAGTGCTACTCGAAGAATCGGATAGAATGAATGCTGGAGAATTTAGACGTATTCTGGATGCCAGCAATTGGGCCAAAGGCGTTTACTTTATCGATCTTCAAACCGATGAGGAGCGATTCAGAGAGAAGCTTATCCTGCGCTAAAGGCATAAGTTTACATTTGTCCGCATGCAACTCATCGACACGCATGCTCATATCTACCTAAAGGATTTTAAGGAAGAGATCGATGGAGTACTTTCTTCTGCCATATCCAAAGGAGTTGAAAGGATCTACCTTCCTAACATTGATGCCAGCACAGTAGATGATCTGCATATCCTTTCTGAGCGTTACCCAGAACGCTGTTTTCCGATGATGGGTCTGCACCCAGGATCTGTTAAAGAAAACGTTGAAGAGGAGTTGACGCGGGTTCAAGACTTACTGTTCCATTCAGAAAGAAAATATTTGGCCGTAGGGGAGATCGGCATTGACCTTTATTGGGATAAGAGCTTCATTGATGAGCAGTTGATGGCTTTCAGAAGACAGATAGAATGGGCCAGGGAACTCAGTTTACCCATTGTGATCCATGTTCGGGATGCCTTTGATGAGGTATTCGAGGTGCTGGATGAGCTCAATGATGATAAGCTAAGAGGGATATTCCACTGTTTTACCGGAAATCCTGAACAAGCCAGGCGAGTGATCGCTTACGGTGGATTTAAAATGGGCATAGGAGGTATAGTGACCTTTAAGAATGCCGGACTGGATAAAACGCTTGAAGAAATTCCACTTGAACACCTGGTGCTTGAAACAGACTCTCCCTATCTCGCTCCCAGTCCGTATAGGGGAAAACAAAATAAACCAGAATATCTCTTTGAGATTGCCCAAAAACTGGCAGATATCAAGGAAAGAAAGATCGAATACATTGCTGAGGTGACCAGCGAGAACGCCTTTACTATTTTTGGAAAGTGAAACAGGACAGTTTATCCTCCATATTGTTGCTTTACACCGGTGGAACCATTGGAATGGTGATGGATCCGGAAACGGGTGTGTTGAGGGCATTCGACTTTGAGCAACTCTATGAACATGTTCCAGAATTGCAAAAGCTACCCCTGGAGATCACATACAGATCCTTTGATAAGCCAATTGACTCCAGTAATATGAGTCCAGAAGACTGGGTTGAGATCGGAGATATCATCAAGCACAATTATGATGACTACGATGGCTTTGTGATCTTGCATGGATCCGATACGATGGCCTTTACAGCTTCGGCTTTGAGCTTCATGCTCAGAGGCTTGAGGAAACCTGTGATATTGACTGGTTCGCAGTTGCCTGTCGGTATGATTCGCACAGATGGAAAAGAGAATTTGATCACGGCCTTAGAAATTGCTGGAGCCAAAAGAAATGGTGAAGCCGTGATCCAGGAGGTTGCCATCTACTTTGAATACCGATTGTATAGGGGCAACAGAACGCATAAGATAAGCTCAGAGAACTTTGAGGCTTTTGAAAGTCCAAACTACCCCCTTTTAGCAGAAGCGGGAGTGCATATCCACTATAATGAGAGTGCTTTATGGAGCCCCACAGAGAATGCTGAACTCACTTATGAATCCAATTTCGACCTGGGTGTGGCAGTCATGAATATCTATCCAGGCATGGGCCTGGATTACTATCGTTCTTTCCTCCAAATTAACGGACTTCAATGCCTGATCCTAAAGACCTATGGCTCTGGTAATGCACCAGACTTCCCTGCCTTTCTAAATACTCTGGCGGAGTACATTGAGAAAGGAGTGAGTATTCTGAATGTTTCACAATGCTTAAAAGGAAGTGTGCATCAGGGTAAATATCAATCTAGCCGCACGCTGAATGAACTCGGTGTTATGAGCGGAGCGGATATTACCTTTGAAGCAGCTATTACTAAGGCCATGTTGCTTTTGGGAAGAAAGCTCGAAAAGCAAGTATTTGAACAACAAATGCAATTGCCCCTGGCTGGTGAGATGTCAATCGTGAATTACTAGTATGAAGCAGTGGAATAAATATTCCTCACAGATCATCTTCCTTTTTGCTGCTCTGATCTATGCCAACACCATTGGGCATGATTTTGTACTCGATGATAAGATCGTAATTACCCATAATCAGTTCACTAAAAAGGGGCTAAATGGAATTGCTGAGTCATTCACGAGTGATTCAATGACGGGCTTTTTTGGTAAAGACAAAAAGTTAGTTGCCGGAGGAAGGTACCGGCCACTGACCATGGCGATCCATGCTATCGAGTACGAGTTTTTTGGGAATGACCCCTTGCCCTATCACGCAATCAATATTCTCTTATACGCATTGATCGCAATGATGCTTTTCAAGGTATTACTTCGCCTTATACCCCCTGAAGGGGAGGTTCAGCTTTTCTCCCTGGCGGGCTTGGCGACACTGATCTATATTGCGCACCCCCTGCACACAGAAGTAGTCGCAAATATCAAATCGCAAGATGAACTCTTGAGTGTACTTTTTGCCGTATTGGCCTGGTGGACCTGGCTAAAGTTCTATGCAGACAGCTCCTTGAAGAAATGGTTACTTCCTTCTGCACTGCTTTTTCTCAGTCTAATGAGCAAAGAGAGCACGATCTCATTCGTGTTACTCATTCCACTTTCTGGGATAATGATTTTAGGCCACAAGGTCAAAAATGCTTCAATCTTAGGTGGAAGTCTGGTTTTGGCTGCTTTAGCTTATGTGGCTTTGCGCTATTCAGTGATCGGTTCAGCCAAACTCGATGTGGCCAAGGAGCTCATGAACAATCCTTTTTTGAATGCGAAAAGCTCTGAGAAATTCGCAACGATCTTTCTTACCTATCTGGAGTATTTCAAACTGCTCATTTTTCCTCACCCGCTGACCCATGACTATTATCCAAAGCACATTCCGATTGTAGACTGGTCCAATTTAAAGGTCATTCTCTCTCTACTAATACATGCTGGCTTGATATTTCTGGCCTTTCTCAAAAGAAAGGACCAATTCCTCATTTTTTGGATCATCTTCTATTTTGCGAGCTTCTTTCTTTATTCAAATCTACTTTTCAATATAGGCACCTTCATGAATGAACGATTCATGTTCGTATCCTCTTTGGTTTACTGCGTGTTGTTTGCTTACCTTTTAAAAAGTCTTCTTCAAAAACAAAGATCATTGATGACCGGGGCGATGCTCATTGTTACACTGGGCTATGCTGCTTTGAGTATTGCACGCAATCCCGATTGGGAATCAGATCGCAGTTTGGCTTTGGCCGATGCTGAGGTGTCTTCAAACAGTGCGAAAGCCCAAATGGCTGCAGGTTCAGCCTATCTTGATTGGGCAAGAGATATTGAGGTGAAGGACCGAAAGGGCCTACTACTGAATAAGAGCATTAAGCATTTACAAACCTCACTTGAGATCTATCCAGGCTATTTTCCTCCGACGATATTAATGGCAAATGCTTTGGCAGAAGCTGGACGCTACAGTGAGAGTGTGGCATACTACAGAAAGAGCTTTCAAATCAACCCAAAGCACGCCGAAGCACTGAACAACACCTTGTATGTAGCGCAACAAGCTGCGCTGAAAAAAGACTTTCAATCCTCAATTGCAGCATATAATCTATTATTAACACAGGAACAAAAAGCAGATTATTATTCCGCCATTGGGGAGATATATGGGAAAGAGTTGGGCGATCTGCAGCGCTCCCTTGATATTCTTGATAAAGGGCTAAACAATTTTCCTGAAAACGCAGATCTGCTCCAAAAGGCAGGAGTAGTAAAGGCTATGCAGGGCAAGCCCTCGGAGGCGCTCAGCTATTTTTTAAAGGCACTGGAGTTTAATCCGGATAATGGACACTTGCACCTGAACATTGGAATAGCCTATCGTTCCCTGGGTCGTGTGGAGGAATCAGAGCGCTATATTCAAAAAGCCCTGGAATTGGAGCCTTCTTTAAGAAAAGGTTAAGTGCTCAACGTGCCGAAAAATTTGTATTTTTCGCCGCAATTTGCGGAGAAGGAGGAATCTCCAAACTTTACGGAGAGGTGGCCGAGTGGCTGAAGGCGCACGCTTGGAAAGCGTGTATACGGTCAACGCCGTATCGAGGGTTCGAATCCCTCTCTCTCCGCGCTGAAAAAGAATGAAACTACATAAAACTAAATTCAATACAAGAGTGATGAACAAATTAGCCACTATTTTGACTTTCCTGGCACTGATGTCTTTTGGAATCCAAACATCTTACGCACAGGAAGAAACCGAAGAGGCAGCTACCGAAATGACTGAAGGTATGGATGCTGAAGCCACAGACGCAGAGGGCACAGAAGGTGATACCGCTGCAATGATGGAAGAAGAAGCTCCAGCCGAAGAGGAGATGGAAGAGGAAGCAGTTGCTCCCGTTGAGGAGGACACTGAAGTTGTTGAAGAAGAAAGAAGCTTCCATCAGGTGTTGAAAGAGAAGTTCATCGATGGTGGGCCACTCTTTATGTCTTTTGTATTGATCTGTTTGATCCTTGGACTTGCGATCAGTATCGAAAGAATCCTATACCTGTCGCTTTCAAGCTCAAACACAAAGAAATTATTGGAAGATGTTGAAGGAGCACTTAAGTCAGGTGGAGTAGAATCTGCCAAAGAAGTCTGCAGAAACACAAGTGGACCTGTTGCCAGTATCTTCTATCAGGGTCTGGACAGAAGCTCTGAAGGACTTGAAATGGTTGAAAAATCAGTAGTTTCCTATGGAGGAGTTCAAATGAGTCTATTGGAAAGGAATTTATCTTGGATCTCACTCTTCATCGCTCTGGCGCCAATGCTTGGTTTCTTCGGAACGGTTGTGGGTATGATCCAGGCCTTCGAAGCGATCGCTGAAGCAAACAATATTTCTCCAGGTATCGTTGCTGATGGTATCGGTGTGGCACTTATTACCACTGTATCTGGTCTTTTGGTTGCAATGGTACTTCAAGTGTTCTACAACTATATTGTAGCACGAGTAGATGCGATTGTACACGATATGGAAAATGCTTCGATCTCATTGATCGACCTTCTAGTAAAACACCAAACTCTAAACAACAAGTAAGATGGGCGGAAGAATATCAACGATAGTACTCTGGGTTCTTGCTGTAATTGGTGTGATCACCCTCATTCTTGAGTTTACAGCGGAGAATCACGATGCGATGTTGTACTACTGCTACATCCTTATTGCTCTTGCTATTTTGGGAACAATTGCAGGCGCTGTGATCGGAATGATCAATAAGCCCTCAAGTATAAAAGGCAGTATCATCGGTATCGTAGGTTTAGCCGTGATCCTTGGAATTGGATACGGAATGGCTTCACCTGAGATCATTGAAAGATATCCTGAAGGGGTTTCTGCTACAGAAGTTCGCCTTTCGGGGATGGGATTATATGCACTCTACATTACCTTTATTGGTGCTGTAGCTTCTATAGTATTTGCATCGGTTTACGGACTCATTAGAAAATAAAGCACTATGCCAAAAAGAGGAGCACCACCCGAAATAAATGCAGGATCGATGGCAGATATTGCCTTCCTCTTGCTCGTGTTCTTTCTTGTGACCACTACGATGGATACAGATTTTGGTTTGGCAAGGTTACTTCCACCTCCAATTGAGGAGGAGGTAGAAACACCGCCGATCAAGGAGCGAAATGTATTTGAGGTTTTGGTCAACTCGAATGATCAGCTTTTGGTAGAGGGTGATCTCATGCAGATCGAAGAGTTGAGAGAGGCCACCAAAGAGTTCATCGCGAATCCAGGAAATGCCGAAAACCTTCCCGAAAAGAAGGAAAAAGACATTCAGTTCTTTGGTAAGACCATGGTCTCCAAGCAAGTGATTTCATTGCAGAACGATAATGGGACATCATACAATATGTACATCCAGGTGCAGAATGAACTTGCAGCAGCTTATAATGAGCTTCGAAATGAGATTGCCATGGAGCAATTTGGTGTGAGTTATGATGCCTTGCTTGAAGCAGGTGATAAAGACAAGGTAAAAGCAATTAGAAACGTATATCCTCAGCGAATCTCTGAGGCAGAACCTAAAGACGTAAGAAAAAAGTAATGTCTAAGTTCAAGAAAAAAGACGACTCCGATGGGCCAGGGATATCAACGGCATCACTGCCTGATATCGTATTTATGTTGCTCTTCTTCTTTATGGTAACCACCGTGATGAGAGAAGTGGATCTGAAGGTTCAGATCTCCCAACCTGAAGCTACTGAGATCAAAAAGCTAGAGAACAAGGCTCTGGTATGCTACATCTATATTGGTGAGCCAGTTGAATCTAAGAAATACGGTTCAAAACCACGTATTCAGCTGAATGATGCCTTTGCAACTTCGGCGGATATTGGCTCTTATGTTGAGGAGTTTAGAGCGTCGAAAAATGAAGCTGAGGTTCCTTTGATCACCACATCTCTAAAAGTGGATTCGGAGGCAGAAATGGGCATTGTGACGGATGTAAAACAAGAGCTCCGTAAGGTTTATGCGCTAAAGATCAGTTACTCTACAAGAGAACGCATCGATCGCTAATTGCGGGTTAAATTCCTTTTTATATTTCTTTCAATCTGTCTTTGGTCTTGCGACCAGAAGGCCACGAAAGATGTACTTCGATTTCATCTCAATGATGAGGTTTGGGTAGATATCCCCGTTGAGTTTAATGATTCCAGCTTTAGCATAAAGAATGGTGCGGAACACATTTCCTTAGAAATCATACAACAGGGGAATAAGCGCTATGCAGAATTACCTGTTTTCGAGACCTACTTTGAATTTGATGAAAGCCTGAGCTCTGGTTATTGGTATGATCCCAGTCGCGGAACTGAATATCGAATTCCGTTTGAGTTTATTGAACAGCCTGCCCTGCCATCAGGTGAGATTGGCGGAAAATGGACTTTAGCTTTTGGAAAAGACCAGCAGTCTTATGAAGGAGTGTTGATCATCAATACCGAATCAGAAGGTCTGACTGGAACAATACTAACTGAGACTGGAGATTATCGTTACTTGCATGGTGGTATATATCAGGACTCATTGCGAATGCAAACCTTCGATGGCTCTCATCTTTTTCTGTTTACAGCGCATCGGAATGGCGACTCATTGACCAGGGGAGTTTTCTATTCAGGGAATCATTACAAGGATGAATGGACAGGCTATCGGAATCCTGATGCTGAATTGAGAGCGAGTAATGAGATCATCGAGGCAAATGGCTCAGCCTTGTCTTTTGAGCTGCTAAATGACAAAAATGAACGCGTCCTCTTTGATTCGAGCAATTTTAATGCAAAGCTGAGCATCATACAGATCATGGGAACCTGGTGTCCGAATTGTATGGACGAGAGCAGGGTCTTAAGAGGTCTGTATGAGAAGCACAAGCACAAGGGATTGAATATAATGGCGGTGGCTTTTGAGCGCCACAGCGAAGCGGATAGAGCCTGGAAGGCGATCAATAAAGCAAAGATGGATATGGGAATTACTTATCCGATCTTTTTTGGTGGAAGAGCAGATAAGAGCCTTGCCGCAGAGAAGTTTAGCTTTCTGGACGAGGTCCTTTCTTTCCCTACAACGGTTTTCATTGATCGATCAGGACAAGTGGTAGCTGTTCATTCTGGCTTTAATGGACCAGCAACAGGTGAAGCATATAACAAAGAACTAGAGCTCCTCGATGAGATCATTGAGAAGCACCTGAATTGAACCTTTTTGCTTTGTTCGCTGTAATTCAGCATACTGCAACGAACTATTATTGCTTAGTTTTGTTTTAACCACATCACAGCATGAAACAATGGAAGTAAAAGCAGGAGAGCTCCTCTCCAAAATAAATAGCCCTGATGACCTCCGAAAACTGGATGAAGACCAGTTGGAACAGGTTTGTAATGAACTGCGCGATTTTATTGTTGACGTGGTTTCTAAAAAGGGTGGACACTTTGGCGCTAGCCTTGGTGTGGTTGAAATGACCGTGGCATTACACTATGTATTCAATACACCATCCGACCAGTTGGTTTGGGATGTTGGACACCAGGCTTATGGTCATAAGATACTTACGGGTAGAAAAGACACTTTTCATACCAATAGAAAATATAAGGGGATCAGCGGATTCCCAAAGCGAAGTGAAAGTGAGTACGACACATTTGGTGTTGGCCACTCATCCACCTCAATTTCTGCTGCCCTGGGAATGGCAGTGGCCAATAGATATCAGGATAAGAAAGACAAACAGCACATTGCCGTAATTGGTGATGGTGCCATGACTGCGGGCCTGGCATTTGAAGGTTTGAACCATGCTGGAGCGGAGGACTCTAATTTGTTGGTTGTTCTGAATGACAACTGTATGTCTATCGACCCGAATGTTGGAGCCTTAAAAGAATATTTGACTGACATTACCACATCGCACACCTACAACAAGGTGAAAGATGAGGTCTGGAATCTATTGGGAAAGATCAGTCGGTTTGGCCCCAATGCCCAGGAGATCGCTGCAAAAGTTGAGAATGCGATCAAATCAAGCGTTCTCAAAGAGTCAAACTACTTTGAGAGCCTAAATTTCCGCTATTTCGGTCCAATTGATGGTCACGACGTAGATCATATGGTGAAAGTGATGGAAGACCTGAAAGACATTCCCGGTCCTAAATTACTCCACTGTGTAACGGTAAAAGGTAAAGGCTATAAACCTGCGGAAGATGGGGACACTACCAAGTGGCATGCCCCTGGTATATTCAACAAAGAAACAGGTGAGATCGTTAAGGTCACGCCAAAAAACCCAGAGCCTCCGAAATATCAGGATGTTTTCGGGCATTCGATCATTGAGCTTGCTGAGAAGAACGAAAAGATCATGGGAGTTACACCTGCCATGCCTACAGGTTCGAGCTTAAAATATATGATGCAGGCTATGCCTGATCGCGCCTTTGACGTAGGAATTGCGGAACAACATGCCGTAACTTTTTCGGCTGGTTTGGCAACTCAGGGAATGGTTCCTTTCTGTAATATTTATTCATCATTCATGCAACGTGCCTATGATCAGGTAGTGCATGATGTTGCCATTCAGAATCTACATGTGGTCTTTTGCCTTGATCGTGCAGGAGTGGCTGGTGCGGATGGACCTACACACCATGGAGCCTATGACCTGGCTTATATGCGATGTGTACCAAATATGATCGTGGCGGCACCCATGAATGAGGAGGAGTTGCGGAACATGATGTTCACAGCTCAAATGGAGAAGAATGCAGCGCCATTTTCTATACGATACCCACGTGGACAAGGAGTGATGCCGGAATGGAAAAAGCCCTTCAAAGAGATCAAGATAGGGCAGGGCAGAAAGGTGCTAAGTGGAGATGATGTTGCGATCTTGACGATCGGACACATTGGAAATTATGCCACCGAAGCTGCGAAGCTCCTTGAAGAGAAAGGAATTTCTGCAGCTCATTATGACCTTCGATTCGTGAAGCCATTGGATGAGATCATGTTGCATGAAGTTTTCTCAAAGTTTGAATATGTAGTGACTGTAGAAGATGGTTGTGTTCAGGGCGGAATGGGCTCAGCAGTGCTTGAGTTCATGGCCGACCACGGATATCAGGCTCAGGTTCGCCGACTGGGTATTCCAGATGAGATTGTTGAGCACGGCTCCCAACTAGAGCTACACACGCAATGTGGATATCACCCAGAGGGAATTGTAGAGACCTGCACTGAGCTACTAGAACACCTTCAAACGGGTAAGCAAAAACTTGCGTCTGGACGAGCATAAGATTTTTTGTCTAATCACGACACAACAAAAATTGTCACCAAAAAAAACCGCTTTATCTTAACACAATAATTTGTAATTAGATTGAATATGTTCGAACTTGGACACATTCAGAGTGGGGTGTTCATCAAAAGAATTTTCCTGAAAACCCTTGTCCTATGAAAGACTTGAGTTGACACCTGGGGTATATCTGATGACCTTAGATCAAGCATAGCATAAAATCGCGATACAATAGCTAGGTTGTTTAGATTTGAGCAATGAGCTTAAAAAGAACGCTTTCCAGTATTTCGTTACTTTTTTTCATCTCAGGTGCACTGTATGCTCAAGATTGTAATAAACCTCAAGAAGCCTGGAATGCGCTAGGCCCAGTCCCCATTTTAAAGCGCAATACCCCTTATCAGGGCATTCTTGTTTCATGCGAGCACCCGAGCTCCGATACCAGCTATCAACGCTTTTTTGTTGGTTCAAACTCCTCTGGATTGTTCTATACCGAGGATGCTGGAAATTATTGGGAGAATCTAACAGATAATGCAAGACTACCGGGAATGGGTGTTCAGGATATCGCATTGCATGAAACAGATCCAGGTATAATTCTATTGGCCACAGGGATGACTACCTACAATAAGGATTATGGTCAGGGATTGGTCTATACCACTGATTTTGGGCTCAACTGGAATGTGGTCAAAGAGATCAACCCAAAATCTCATACACGGAAGATCGCCCGACGTGTTAAGATATTGCCGGGGTCCTATGCTGCGCTGGCCGGTGTAGAAGATGAGCTCTGGTTTACTGAAGATCTGCGAAAAGCAGGCTCATGGAGGATGGTTTGGAAAGCGATCACAGGAGACAAACGCAATGGTGATTTCTATATTTCCGAGATCAAATTTCATCCTGAATTCCCAGGTATACCAGACTTTTACATAGCGTGTTCGGATCCTGGGGCAGACCAGGGGGGCAGTAAGGCCTTTAGAGTTGACCTACAGGATAACTTTAAGGTGACTCCCATCAACCCAGACGGTATAAAAGCTAGCCCGCGAATCGACGTAGCATGTAGCGAGGCTGCACCTAATAGGCTCTATATGATACTTAATCGCCCCGGGAGCAACTTTGACCTGCACGTAAGCGATGACAGGGGCGAGACCTGGAGACTTACGCGGAATCTCAAAGCTTACGGAATGGGAATGGCAGGCTTCGAAATGGAGGTTTCCCCAACTGACCCTGAGTTGATCTATTACGGAGGGATCAGCTTTTTTAAACAAGTTGGGATCGACAAAGGGCTGCCAAACAGGGTACAGAGAAATATCCACGATGATACCAGAGACTTCCTCATTCTCGAAGGGAGTGAGCCAGGATATCAGGGAGATAAAGATGTTTTACTTAATGCCAACGATGGCGGACTATCGATCAACATGGCTGGCGCAAAAAAGAACTGGAACTCTCTGGTGGGAGAGGGTGTCTTTGGATTGAATATCAGCCAATTCTATGGCATTGCTCTCCACCCTTCTGATACTAATGTACTCGCTGGCGGTCTGCAAGACAATGGAACAATACTATGGGATAAGACCAAAGATGTTAGACATCTTTTTGGTGGCGATGGAGGAGATTGTGTTTATATGCCTGACGGACGCATGATCGCCAATTACAACTCCGGAGCTAGTCCAGGAAAGATATTCCAGTTTGACGGCAGAAAGACCGATCAGTATACCAAAACATCTTTTGGAGAGAGCAACTCTCCTCTTGAAATGATTCCAGCAAATGTGAATAAACTTTTTTACGCTCACGCCCAGGCTGGGAATCCGCCCATTTTCGATCTCGTTGAACTGAATGTGTCAAGTGGGGAGATCAGGAATTTGAGCAATAAAGGGAATAAGGCGGTGAAGGCCATTGGCTTATCACCTTCTGATCCGCAAACGCTTTATTACGCCAACTTGCATGTGAGCTATGGAGGAGAACCCGAAGGCATCGTTTGGCGCTCCAATAATGGGGGTGAATCCTGGACTGATATCTCAAAAGCGTTGGCAGGCAGCAGGTCTATGAGGGTTAGTGATATCGCCGTTCATCCGGATGACGGAGATATTGTCATGGTATCTTACGGAGGAAATGCACCTGCGAATAAGGTATTCATTAGTACAAATGGGGGTAATTCCTGGCAAGACATGAGTCGTGGCTTAACTGAATTTGGAATAAATCGACTCAAAATTTCACGGCATGGAATGGCATTCGCTGCGAGTGATGATGGGGTTTATGTATTTGATAAGGTCACCCAATCGTGGAAATGCTATTCAAACGGGCTTCCAGTCGTTCCCATTTCTGACATTGAATTTGATTATTGCAATGAACGTGTAGTTATTTCCACTTTTGGAAGAGGCTTGTGGGAAACGGAATATGAGTTCTCTGAATTAGAATCTGTTTTCCCTCCACTTGTGATTGATTCTGACACGACCATCTCAAGCGATGTGTTCTTAGGAAGAGATCTTGTGATCGCCAAAAAAGCGAAGCTGATCATTAAGGGTGAACCATCTGAGCCCATTGATGTTCAACTACTTTCGGGAGCTAAGATTACCCTCGAAAAGAAAGCAGAGCTGATACTGGAGCACGCCAGGATAAGTACCCCTTGCGCTGGATCCTGGTCACTTCAATACGATTTTGGCTGGCTCTCTAAAAAAGTAAAGGCTGAGGTAATTGAAAATGAAGGAACTGAACTCCAAAAATTAAAGCAAACGGACTTTGAGCTTAGACAAAGAGAATAAGACTGTCCTGATCACCGGTGGAACTGGTTTGATCGGTGGAGTGATCACAAAAGAACTTCAGAAAAAAGGCTATGCTGTGCGCTATCTATCGCGCAGCAAGCGGGATAATGATGACATCGAGACCTTCAAATGGGACATTTCAAAGTCATTTATCGAAGAAGGTGCCTTTAATGGTGTTGATACGCTGATCCATCTTGCCGGAGCCAATATTGGTGAGCTTCCCTGGAATGAAAAGAACAGGAAACTCATTTTAGAAAGCCGGACAAAAAGTTCACAGCTACTTGTCAATGAGCTTAGGTCATTGGCATTGGATGAAAAACCAAAACAGGTTATTTGTGCATCGGCGATCGGTTACTATATGGGCCAGGGTGGGGAAAAGATATTTGAAGAGTCAGATAAAGCCGGAGCAGGCTTTCCATCGGAGGTGACCCAGGATTGGGAAAAAGCCACGGATGACTTCAGATCATTGGGAATTCCATGTGCCCAATTGAGAATCGGCATCGTATTGAGCACCCAGGGCGGAGCATTGCCACAAATGATGTTACCTACAAACTTGCTCGCCGGAGCGCCAATCGGGAGCGGAAAACAACGTATGAGCTGGATCCATATCGAAGATGTAGCGGGTATGTTCGTACATGCTTTGGAGCATCAGCTGGATGGTGTTTTTAACGCAGTTGGACCTCAGCCTGTTTCCAATGCCGACTTTATGAGTCATCTGAGAAAAGCGATGAGAAAGATCAATTTGGCACCTCCTTTACCGGCATTTGTGTTAAAACTCGCTATGGGTGAACGGGCAAGTCTGGTACTGGAAGACCTGGCTGTTTCCTCTGCCAGGATCGAGAAAGCGGGCTATCAGATGCGGTTTAAGGATCTTGAGCTATGCCTGAATGATCTGATCACTAGGTCGATCTGATATGAAGCTTTTCAGCAAGCTGTACCAATGCCTTTTCGATCTCAGGAACACCATTACACTTTAGTAGGGCTTGAGTAGCCAGTTCAAAGTGCTTTTCTTTGAGTTCTTCGACTTTGTCCTTTGCGCCCAGTGCATCAAAAAGCTCGAGGCAACGAGTGATCTTTGTTTGCCCTTCGAGACGGTTCTTGTGATAGATATCCCAAAGTTCTGTTCTCAGTTCATCGTTGTCAGATTCTAATGCAGACAAATAAAGAATGGTCTTCTTATTGGCCAAAATATCTCCGCCGACTTGTTTCCCAAAGCTTTTTGGGTCGCCATAAGCATCCAGGTAATCATCCTGAAGTTGGAATGCAACACCTAAATGATGACCAAACTCACCAATGTTTTTCTGTTGTGCTGCGTCAGCTCCAGCTTGAATAGCTCCAAGTTGCAATGAGCCGGATAAGAGGGCGGCAGTTTTTAAAGAGATCATCTTGATATACTCCTCGGAACTAACGTCTTCTCGGCCTTCAAACTCCATGTCAAACTGCTGGCCGTCACAAACCTTAAGGGCGGTATCATTAAAACATCGCAGCAGCTCATCCAGGTTTTGCTCAGCTTCTTTTTGAAGATGCTGATAAGCAATGATGAGCATGGCATCTCCAGATAGGATCGCCACATTCTGATTCCATTGTTTGTGCACGGTATCATTTCCTCTTCGCAGAGGAGCTTCATCCATGATATCATCATGCATCAGGCTGAAGTTGTGGAAGATCTCTACTGCCATAGCCTGATTGATGGCTTTTTCTGGTTTGTCGCCAAATAGTTGGCATGACAACAATGTAAGCAAAGGTCTTATGCGCTTTCCGCCGATATTTAGGATGTAGCGGATGGGCTCATAGAGTTCCCTGGGCTTATCTGGAAGGGCAATGGCTTGTAGCTTCTCTTCGATCAGTGTACTCAGATCCATTATTTGATCAGGTTAAGCAGGTATTTACCATAACCACTTTTAACCAATGGTTGGGCGATTTGTTCCAGCTGAGCAGCATCGATATATTTCATTCTGAAGGCAACTTCTTCGATACATCCGATCTTCAATCCTTGTCGTTTTTCAATGACCTCTACGAATTGATTTGCATCCATTAAAGAAGCAAAAGTTCCCGTATCGAGCCAGGCAGTGCCTCTATTCATCATCTGAACTTTTAGCTTACCGCCTTCGAGATAAACCTTATTGACATCAGTGATCTCGTACTCACCCCGCGCACTTGGTTGCAGATTTTTGGCAATGTTCACTACCTCGTTATCGTAGTAGTAGAGTCCGGGTATGGCGTAATTGGATTTTGGCTTTTCTGGCTTCTCTTCAATGCTCAGGGCTTTAAAGTCGTCGTCAAACTCAACCACACCATAGCGTTCTGGATCGGAAACGTGATATGCAAATACAATCCCTCCATCTGGATCATTACAATCTTGCAGCGATCTGGCCAGGCCTTCTCCGTAAAAAATATTGTCTCCCAGAATCAGAGACACCTTATCATTTCCAATAAATTCTTCTCCAATGACAAAGGCTTGGGCAAGGCCATTTGGAACTTCTTGCACCGCATACTCAAAACGACATCCCAATTGACTACCATCACCCAGTAAACGTTTGAAGTTTGGAGTGTCCTCAGGAGTTGAAATGATCAGGATCTCGTTGATCCCAGACATCATCATCAGCGATAATGGATAATAGATCATCGGTTTATCGTAAACCGGCATGAGTTGTTTGCTCATGGCATAAGTGATAGGGTACAGGCGCGTGCCAGAACCTCCAGCCAGTATGATTCCTTTCATTCTTTTTTCTTTTCGATTTCTAATTGCTCCAGATCAAGATCATCTTCTTCACTATAGATCTCAAAATAAGGATGTTTGAAGGATTTTGAAAATAGATATTTCTCAAGGCTGAGTAAAAAGGAAGGTAAGATCAGAAGGTTTGATAGCATGGCGATCAGCAATGTGAAGGACACAAGAAGTCCAAGGGCTCTGGTTCCTCCAAATTCTGAAGAAACAAAGACAGAAAACCCGAAGAATAATATAATTGAAGTGTAGAACATACTCACTCCAGTTTCAGAAAGGGCCTTATGCACTGCAGGTCTTATTTGATCATTATTGTTCTTTAATTCCTGCCGGTATTTGGCCAGAAAGTGAATGGTGTCATCCACTGAGATCCCGAAGGCAATTGAGAACACCAGCACAGTAGATGGCTTGATAGCAATATCCAGATAACCCATCAGGGCAGCGGTAACCAGTAGTGGAAAGAAGTTCACCAGAACAGAGATCAAGATCATCCTAAAAGAGTTGAAGAGCAGCGCCATGATTCCGGCTACGATGAGAATCGCCAGAGCAAGTGAAATGAACAGATTCTTGACCAAATATTTTGCGCCTTCCAGGTAGACCACCGATTTTCCAGTGAAGTTCACCTCAAATTTTGATGGGTCCATGATGGAGTCCACCTTGGGTCTAAGATCCTCCAATAAAATGTCCATTTTATCGGTTCCTACATCCGCCATTTGAAGGGTGATACGAGCTCGCTGATAGGTGCTGTCCAGATAGGGCGACATGATGTTCTTATCTCCACCAAAATTATCGATGTAAGGTTTAAAGAATGCGCGCTCGCGATTGTTGATCAATTCATATTTAGAGGGCATTCCATTGTAAAAGCTTTGCTTCACGAATTTGATCCCTTCAACAACAGACATCGGTTTGGAGAACTCAGGGTAAGAGTAGACTAGATCCTGAACCTTTTCCATCTTCTTTAAGGTGGAGCTGCGCATGATCATTCTGGACTTATCTGCAGCTACCGTGATCTCAAATGGCATAATCCCCTTAAAATGCTCCTCAAAGAACTTCAGGTCCTTGGTCACAAAATGCGATCGGGGAAGGTCGTCCACTATGTTACCAGTTGATTTGATCAAACTGAAGCCGTAAATAGACACCACAAGCAACAGACCTGCAATACTGTAGATCACCGGGCGTCTGTTTTCGACCAGTCGGGTTAAGACGGAGACGAATTTTGTGACCCAGGGCATGTCGAGGTGTTTGGTATGACGTGCTTTTGGAGGCCGCAGAAAGCTGAAGATGATCGGTATGAGTGTGATGGAGAACACAAAGAGCAATAGAATATTCAATGCGGCCACGATTCCAAACTCAATGAGCAGATTGGATTGTGTAAAGATGAATGTTGCAAAACCTGCAGCCGTAGTGGCATTGGTCATGAATGTTGCTTTGCCAACGTGATACACAACGCGAGTAAGTGATTTTGCATTGTTTTGGTGAGACTGAAACTCACTGTGGTATTTGTTAATGAGGTAGACACAGTTTGGTACTCCGATCACGATAAGTAGAGGGGGAATGATGGAGGTGAGAATGGTGATCTCAAAATCAAAGACCCCCATGGTACCGATCGACCAGGTGACCCCCATGGCCACAACAAGTAATGAGATCAAAATGGGTTTGATGGAACGGAAAAAGAAGAAGAGGATCAGTACGGTGACCAAAACGGAAAGCCCGATGAAACGCCCCAATTCCTTCTTGACCATATTCGTAACGATGGTCCGAATGAAGGGCAGTCCGCTGTAATGCATCTTGAGCGCATTCTCGTCGGCAAAGCTTTGGGCTTTCACCATGATTGCATCAATGAGCTCTTGTCGATCCTCAGAGTTAAAGACCTCATCATTCAAGCTGATCGCCATTAAACTGGCATCGGTTTCTGGATTGTAGAGAATGTTCTTGTAGAAAGGCATGCCATCGATGATGGTGCGCAGGGAGTCTAGCTCTTTCTGGGAATCTACTTTTGATCGAATGAGGGGTTGAACAAGAAACTTTTTTGGACTGTCGAGACGATTCAATTGATAGACATTCGCTACTGAAACAACCGTGTCAACCCCTTCGATCTCTTTCAGTGATTTAGAAAAGTCGAACCAGGAATTGAAGAGCTCATGATTTTTGAGGGGGTTTTGTTCTATCCCCAAAACGATCACCGTAGGTTCTTTTCCGTATTGATCCCGGAATTCATGGTAGGCAATGAGCGTACTGTCGTCTTTGGGCAAAAGCTCAGGAAGCCCGTATTGAAAACGTACCCGTGTACCCATATAACCCATAAAAATGGTGATGAGTGCAAGGATAGACAGGATGACAAACCTGTTCCTCAATATGATTCCGGCGATTCTAAGCCACACGACGCCTCAAAAATCTAAAACTTAGCGATACAAATCTTGTTTAATTGGAATAAGTCTAGTTAATGAGCTTCGAAGGGGCATAAAGTGCTAGACTAGCGCTATCTTTGCAAGAATGGAATTGATCACACATAAGATCTGTATGACCCGTGATATTGGGGTTCACGGAAATCTCTTTGGCGGGCTCATGCTCGCGTGGATGGATGAAGCTGCTGCTGCAATGGCCACCAAGGTCTGCCACTCTCCAAACATGGTAACGGTGAAGATCGAAGAAGTGAACTTCAAGAAGGCGGTGAAAGTTGGCATGCAGATCTTGATCTATGGTAAGGTCTCAAGAATGGGCAATACCTCGATCACACTCCATATGGAGGCCAGAAAATACAATGTTTACAGCGGAGAGGAAACACCAGTTTGCACCACCAACATTGTTTTTGTTCGCATCGATGAGAATGGAGATCCCGTTCCAATTCCGAGTCCAGTCAAGGAACGCTATGCTCATTTGAGTTGATATAAGCAGATGATTTAGTGTCATTTGCTTAGTTTTGTGGGATAAACCTGTACACCATGAAACTAATCAAAGCTCTGTTTTTATTATTACTCATTCCTGGTATTTCCTTCGCTCAATCTCCAGACTGGATATCACCATTTGGATAGACCGCCTATGACGGGGTACAAGACCTGCAAATCTTTACACAAGATAGTTTTGTTGCCGTTGGAGAGTTTGAAGGACCAAATCTCGGCTTTGGTAGTGTTTCAGTAAACAATACTAGTTCACCTTTTCCAGCTACATTTATTGTTAAAGGAGATGCCAGCGGGAATTTTGTTTGGGCACATAGTATTCAAGATCAAAATGGGCTTCCCGCTTTTGTTGAAATAGATAATAGCGGCAACCTTTATTTAGCCGGGCAGTTTGATGGTAATATCAACCTTCAGCCTGGGGGCTCTGATACACTCGAATCAAGTTTGACAAGTGCTAATGGAGAGATCTATGTCGTAAAGTATAGTCCAAGTGGAAATGTGCTTTGGAAACAGAAAATCAAGAACAGTTTTCTTGAGCTGCAAGATTTGAGTTTAGATGGGGGTGGAGGTCTCCATCTTACCGGCAGAATTGTCGGAAGAGCCTACACCAGAGGAGCTGTTGATACGATTGGAAGAGTGAATTCAAGGACAGGCTTCTTCATTGCCTCACTTGCTACCAGCACAGGTGCCTTGCAAAGAGAAAATACTTTTTATGTTGATACTAACGGGACGGGTATAGCTGAAGCTTATTCTATTACCTCTGATGGATTGGGTAACGTTTATGTAGCAGGAAGAACACTTGATAATATCGATATTAATCCGAGTACCGGAGCAAGAATAACAGCAAATCCTTTGAATGAAAAGGGTTTTGTGGCCCGCTACAGTTCAACGGGGACCCTTGTTTGGCATCATGTTTTTGATGCAAATGGGAACCCTGATACAACCGCTAGCGCCAGGGCTATTAACATCATCAGAGGAGGTAGCTATATATACGTTCAGGGAAGAATTGAAGGCAATTCAAGCAGCAGTTCATACACCTATGATTTTGGCGGGCTCACTGGAAATGTTCCAACAGAGAATGCGGATTTTTTCTGCAAGATCAACATTGGCACAGGTACTATTGAAAAGATTCAGTTCTTTGAAAAAGACATGGGGATAGAAGGCCTAAAAGTTTGGAGCGATTCGCTTTATATATTCGGTAGTATTACGGATACTACAGATTTTGATCCAGGCCCAGGAGATGCTACATTCAATTTTGACCCATTCTATAATGGAGACGCATATGTAGCACTTTATGATACCGGTTTCTCCTAACTCACTTCCTTTGTTTTTGGTGATAGTACCTTGGATGGGCCAGATAAAGTGAATGCGTTAGACTTTGATGCTCAGGGAAAAATGGTGCTCGGTGGAGAATACGGAAATGCTCAAACCGACTTCCAACCTGGAGCTGGAACTAACACTACTGGTGTTTTTGTAGGAGGAGGAACAGATGCTTTCATAGCGCGCTACAACCTGAGTCAGTCAGGTCCTGCATGTAATATTGATAGCGCGGGACCTATCACAGGTCCTGTGAATGTTTGTCAATTCGACAAAAGCCTGGTATACAGCATTGATACAGTAGGTAATTCCAATGCTACTAACTTCACCTGGAGTTTTAGCAATGGCCCTCAACCTACTAAAGTGACTGGACAGGGAACGAGGACAATAGCTATCGATATTACGAATGACCCCTTTACAATTGAAGTGACCCCGTCAAACAGCATCTGTCAGGGGAATACCAGTACCCTTGCCATCAACAATCCAGGTTTGCCGCCTGCAATTGCAGACACGGTTAGGCAACAACCCAATTGTGGTCAATCCAATGGATCCATTGATGTGGAACTAACAAATGGATCGCCAGCACCTTATACATATATCTGGTCGAATGGTGATACGCTTGACTCTCTAACAGGAATTCCATCCGGTGCATATACAGTGAGTGTTACGGATAATAATGGTTGTTTCAACGAAGTTACCGTTGCTCTAAATGATCTTGGGGCACCACAGATCGATAGCTCAGATATCACCGATGCAGATTGTTTCAGTGAAGCTACCGGGGCTATTGATATTTCTGTTTCTGGAGGAGCAACACCATATTCCTATTTCTGGTCGAATGGAGATACCCTGGAGGATCCCCAAAACCTTCAGGCCGGAGGTTATAGAGTTGAGATCAGAGATAGCACAGGCTGTTTGTATACAGAAATCTTGATTGTAGGCCAACCAAATGCTTTAAGTTCTAACCTTAGTGTCACGGACGCAAGTAGCTGTGGCGTTTCGGATGGACAGGTTACCGCCTTCACATCTGGTGGTATACAACCCTACACCCTCAATTGGAGCTCTGGAGGAAGTGGAAATAGTATTTCTGGACTTTCATCTGGAAGCTACACGGTCACCATTACGGATGACAATTCATGTAGCTACGAAGAGCAGTTTGCGGTTAGCGAAACAGGAGCTCCAACAATTGGCCTTGATAGCATTGGCCATGAAGATTGCTTAGACACAAATGGTTTTGTGGCAGCGAATGTTACAGGAGGAACATCACCTTCCTACAGTTGGTTTAATGGAGTTATGGGAAGCCTAATGATAGCCTGCTTCATATCGGAACCGATCCTGGCTTTAGTGTGGTTGCGAAGATTGATGCAGGCTGGCAAACTCTAGGTGAGATTCCTGAGATAGAGGAACCGATCGATCGGGTCGTAGAGCAAAATGATTCGGTGATCTGGTTGGGGACACGCTCTTTTGGTCTTTACAGACTCGAAAACTTAGTCAGCACCGATACAGGCTTAAGTTACGATCGACTCGACTACTATGAAGTGGCTGCTGGTCTTCCTGAAGGTGAGGTCAAACCATGCCGATATGGAAATAGAATGCTCTTTTCAACCGCTGAAGGAATCTATGAACTAGTGGATGGAGAAAAATTTATTCCGGCAAAAGGGATCGTAGGCGAGGCTAAGAATTCGTATATATTCAAATTAAACACCTCTCCTTCTGGACAGATTTGGGCGATCGTGCCAGGTGATGAAGAGAACAGATTTGGGCCCCTGGTTGCGGATAGTGGGGATTTACGATTGTGGAGTAAAGCCTTCAATACGATTTCATCAGAAATTGTTTATTCTTTTCATTTTGACGGTGATTCTGTGGTTTGGTTAAGTGGTCCAAACGGCATCTTCCGCTACGATGCCAAACAAGACTATGACTATACGCAGGACTTCCAAACGCTGATCCGAAAGGTGAGCGTGAACTTTGACTCGGTGATCTTTGCAGGGAATTTTCAAAATGATCAGGGCCAGATCGTGGCAGAACAGCCAAAGGCCAGTGAATTGGAACTAGATCACGACATCAACTCTTTTGCTTTTGAATTCGCTGCACAGGCCGAAGCAGCCCCCGAAAAACAACAGTACTCCTACTTTCTTGAAGGCTTTAGCAAGGAATGGAGCAAATGGAAGAATGAAGCGAAAGCTGTCTTCACCAACCTCGAACCGGGAGATTATGTCTTTAGAGTGAAAGCAAAGAACATCTTTGAGCACGAGAGTGAAGCAACTGAGTATTGATTTAACATTGCCAAGCCCTGGTGGGAAACGCCATGGTATTATCTGGGGCAAACCCTCTTTTTTATCATTCTCATTGTGCTCACAGTAATGCTTAACCGTGGAGAGGGCCAAAGTAAATTCGCAGAAATAGTTGCGCTAATAACTATTATTACGGTCTTTGAATTTCTGATCATGATCGTGGAACCGATGTTTGAAGAATATACTGGAGGGGTGCCCGTTTTTCAGTTAGCAATGAACATTTTGTTGGCACTTTCACTTAACCCGGCAGAAGCCTTCATACGCAAACAACTTAAAAAGACAAAATCATGAGAATCACCCAAGTGTTAGTCTTTTTACTGCTGAGTTCAGGAATTTTCGCCCAGGCCTATTCAAAGTTCGCCCCCTACGAAAAGAAGATCATCAAGTCGGGTGATGAGGATGAGCGACTCAGAGTGCTCACGATCTACAGTCAACGCGACTCCTTTCAACTGAGAAAACCTTCATTTCCCATTAACCCAAAAAAGCAAAAGAGGCTTGTGGAGCGCTTTACGCATCGACTTTGGCTAACAGTGACCGACTCCGCCAATTTAGGTGTAGGAATAGCAGCACCACAGGTTGGAGTGCACAAACGCATCATTTGGATTCAGCGTTTCGATCGTGAAGGATTTCCCTGGGAAGTTTATTTTAATCCGAAGATACTGGAGTGTAATGGCGATTCGGTGGCAGGACCGGAAGGATGTTTATCCATACCAGGACGAACAGATACCGTATTTCGTCCACGGGAGATCCTACTTGAATATGATCTGATGGATGGGCAACACAAAAAGGAAGTTGTGAAAGGATTTACCTCAGTGATCTTCCAACATGAGATCGATCACTTGAATGGGATACTTTATTTGGATCATTTGAGGAAGGAAGATTAAAGCGCCTCCACGATCTCCCACTCATCGATCAAATTCATGCAGGCAAAATCTTTGCACATGCCTTTGCCCAATTTACTGCATGGTCGGCTCGGTACTTCTTTTACTTCCACGATCCTTGATCCTTCAGCGGGGAAGTATGGATACATGCCAAACTCCGGAATAGTGCAGCCCCAAACAGAGATCACCTTCTTTTTAAGTGCTGAAGCGATATGCATTAAACCTGTGTCGTGGCTGATGACAGAACGGGCTTGTTTAAGTATGTCGGCAGACTGATTCAGATTGAATATTCCGCAAGCATTGATCACATTGCCCTCACTCATTTTGGAGATATGAGCACCGCGATCTTGATCTTCCCTGCCTCCAAGAAGAACCACTGGAAACTCGATCCTTGAACAGATTGAAATGAGCTTCTTATCGGGAAGGATCTTTCCCTTGTGCTGCCCACCGATAGCAAAAGCTACATATTCTTCTTGAAGTTGAAATTCCTTTAAAAGATCTACCTGATCTTCTTTTGGGATGAAGTAATCCAGACCCTTTTCATCATTCGTAACTCCAAGCTTTTTCACCGTTTCCAAATAACGGTCTACAATATGAATATCGGGCAATAAGTTCCATTTAAAGCGCACCATCAGCCACTTTTGGAGATTAAGTTTCCGAAATGATCTGGATTTGGTTTTGCAAATGGCTTTGACCTGAGCGGAGCGAATATTTCGGTGTAGGTCAACCACGAAGTCAAATGACTCCTCTTTCAGTTTACTGCCTAGCTCTGCTACCTTGCTATCAATGAGATGTAATTTATCTATGTATGGATTTGTGGCCAGGATGCCCTCAAATGATCGTTTTGTGATATAGTGGATCTCTGCATCCTGAATTTGTTCTTTCAAACAACGGACGACGGGAGTGGTGAGTACAATATCACCGATCGAGCTAAAACGTACGATGAGAATTTTCATCGGAAGGTTTTCACAAAGGTATAGGAGAGCATTTTTCCGTCAGACCCCCTCAACCACAACATATATTTACCATTATCGAGCAAGGAGATACTGATCTGACTCTCCATTTCTTCAGAATACTCTAAAAGTTGGCCTTCCATACTTACCACAGCCCAGGAACTGATCTCGTACTTCGGACTCACATCAACATTGAGTACATCGTGGGCCGGGTTGGGGTATACCTTGATCTCTTCTTGCTCAAATTCATCGTCCATGCCAAAGGGGAATAAGCCTTCAATGAGCACGTAAATGGAATCGCTGGCCCGGCAACCATTGGAATCGGTAACCTGTACCCAATACCAACTGGGCAAGGTGGCGAGTATCTTTTGGGAGCTTTCAAGAGTTGACCATTCATAATCAATAAAACCAGGACCGGCATCTAATTCTAGTGTCCCAAAACGCGGAAGAGTGGTATCGTTTCCTAATTCTAGCTGAGGCGCCGCCAGGCCCATAAAATGGATACTGTCGCTTGACCTACAGCTATTATTGTCAACTACCTCCAACCAATAACTCCCAGGTGTATGAATCCAGAGCGAATCGGCTCCTGACGAATCTGACCACAAATGTGAACCAGAACTCGCTCCTCTTAGGAGCACACTATCGCCTTCACAAAGACTGGTATCTGATCCCAGTGCTATTTCAGGATGTGGAAAGACCTCTGCTTGTAGCAGGGTCGTATTCAAACAGGAATTAGAGTCGTTGAAGTTCAGGTAATAGGTTTCAACCCCCACTACGCTGGTCCATTCCAGCATGGGATCATTCCAAACGAAGCCAGTATCTGGCGAAGCCGAAAATCCTATTCCGCTTAGCGGGAAGTTAAAGCTCAGTACCTCCCCTTCACAAGCCTGAACAATGATGTCGTCATAAACCACAACCGGATGGGCGCCCGAACCTACAAACATGCTATCCCCCCGACTGGTGTAGGCTCTGAATCTGGCTAGTGAATCGAAATTCCAGAGCGCAACAGTGATCGAGTCGTAGCTATAGGGAGGCTGAGGAATAGTGGCAATGAACCCAAGTCGCAGTGTATCGGAGATCCTCACATTATCAATTTGTCCTTCAAAGTGAGAGCTTCGGGATCGGTTGCTACCTAAGATCAATAAACCATTCCAATTAAATTGAGCTTTGGTGATCGAAATGATCGAGAAGCCATTCAGAAGCACCACTATCTGATCGTTGACCGGGTTGTATTCTACTCCGATATGATTCCAGTTTCCCACAGCATAATTGCTCAAAGCAGTAGATTGTGGATTAGCTGCAAAGTCTTTTACCACCAAACTGGCCAAAGCACTGTCTCCAACTACCGATACTTCAAAGCCGTCCAATGACAACAAGGTTCGTGGAGCGGTATCTAATGCACAGTCCTTGAAATAGAGGTCTACTGAAAAGGCGGAAGTCAGGGAATCGCCCTCATAGCGGCAAATATCATTCACTCCATCAAAACTGATGAGTGTGTCTGATTGAGCCTTCACAAAAAGTGAAATGGAACTCAAAATTGCTATGATGATGAACGATCTCATTCTATAAAATCCATGGACTTGACCATGGCTTCAACCTCTCTGAGGTACTCTCTTTTGTCAAATCCAGGCGCAAAAACATAGCCGTAAGATCCAACAATTCTGTCTCTCTTTTCATCAAGACTGACCAATAATATAAACCCGCCCCCCATAAAAGAGTTCTCCATGTACCAAAGTCCGCGTATCTCTCTACCATAATTAGACCGAAAATTGATCTCTCTGGAAATGGGTTTAACCGGGTCGGTGCCGATCTGCATGTAAGAGCCTTTTGTTGGTCCGGGAAGATGAGCCTGTAAAACACTATTGCACAAATAAATCAGCGAATCTTCGCTAAACTCTTCTCGTGCTTCGTATTCTTTAGTGAAGAGGATGATTCCCTGACTGATCTGGTGTTTGTAGCCTCCTTTTGTGCGTTCGCGCTCCAGGCGCAACCAGGCCAGATCATCTTGTAGTTTTTCAACGTACAGGTCTTTTTGAGGGGTGAGGCTTATCGCCATTTGTTGCTCCAGTTTCATCTTGATTTCCTTATCTCCAAACTTCTTGTTCTTCAGATAGAGGCGATTGAGCTCAATATCCTTAAACCGCTGTGCAAGATCACTACCATTTTCTTCGAAGTATTTCGCTAGAGAATCCTGATGATTGGAGCGGATATCGAGGAATAGTTGTCCGCGCGCAAAACGATTCTTTATGAACTTATGAGCGGTGCCAGTTTCATTTGCATCAATGGTCAAATAGACCACATTTCGATGCGACTCGATCACCGATTGAAACTTCTGTTTACGGAAATGGATCAACTCAAAGGAGGGCTCATCCTGAGGAAGGCCATAAATGACCTCATTAAAGTGACTGCGCAATGCATGTCCAACAGGCCCTTCCCAGGTATTTTCGGAACAGACCACGATCACTTCGCCTACATTACCAGAATAGCCAGTGAGTGTTTTTTTATTGTCTGAACAGGCAAGAAGAAAAAGCGGCAATATGAAGATGATCAGCTTTTTCATCCCTGCACGCCAACGATGATCTTATCACCGGGTTTTAATCGCTTGGAGTTGATATGAGTATTCAATTCCTTGAGCTTGTTTAAGGGGATTCCCTTGTTTTTGGAAATATCCCATAGGGTATCTCCATTTTGAATGGTATAGAAGATAAAATCCTGATTCTCCGACTTTTTCTTTTCGGTAGCTTCTGATTGTTTCTTCACTTCAGCAGTTTTTCCTGCCTTAGGTTCACCCTCAACCAACACTCTTTCTCTGGCATAAACCACCAGTCTTTGCCCAACTCGGATATTGGATCCTCTCAGGTTATTCCATGTTTGGATCTTGTGTACACTCGTTCCGTACTTTCTGGCAATGAGGCCCAGGTATTCACCTGATCGCACATAATGGGTTTTTCGAACTTCTTTCCAAACCCAAACAGGTTCTTGTTCACCAGGGTCGATATTAGAGACATCTTCTTTGAGTTGCGTTTCGTTGCTCGCGAAGATCCCGGTTGATTTCAATGGCATCCTGATCACATGAAGTTGTCCGTCATCTGGAACAATGCCAAAGCGATAAGCTGGATTCAGGAACTTTAATAGCTCATAATCACATTGAACTTGCTTGGCAAGTTGCTTCAGATAGATCTTACCTTTCAAGCGTAGGGTGTCGGTCTCAAAGTAAGTACATGCTGGTTCGAGTGGATAGATGCTATGGGTTTCAGCATAGTTCATCATGTAATTCACAGCGATGAAAGCAGGAACATATCCGCGTGTTTCTCGAGGCAAATAGCGATAGATGTCCCAGTAATCTCTTCTACCCCCGGAGCGGCGAATGGCCTTATTGACATTTCCAGGTCCGCAGTTGTAGGCAGCGAGTACCAGATCCCAATTTCCGTAGATACGGTAGAGATATTTGAAATATTGGCAAGCCGCTTCGGTTGCTTTGATGGGATCCATTCTATCATCCATGTATGAAGTTTGCTTCAAGCCATAGATCTTTCCGGTTCCATACATGAATTGCCAGAGTCCGAGAGCTCCTGCTCTTGAGCGTGCTACAGGATTTAAGGCTGATTCAACTACGGCCAGATATTTGAATTCTTTGGGTAGATTGTGTCTGTCGAGCGCCTCCTCAAACATGGGGAAATAGAGGCTTGACAAGCCAAGGACCTTTGCGCTCACCGAAGGACGCTTGTTGATATACAGATTGATAAAGGCATGCACCCGGTTGTTGTAAATGAGATTAAAAGGGCTTAGTCCGTCAAGGGTACTCAAGCGCTCCTTTAGCAGTTCTTCTTCTAGCTCAACATGATCTTCAAAACAGGCATTGACCTCTGCAGAATCATAAAAGTGATATTCTTCTCCATAAGTGGCCAGATATTTCATGGCCATCATGGAATCGATGCTCGCCAGGATGGGATCATCGGCTAAGATCACCTGCTCTTTGGCGGTCAATTTAGCTTTGAGACTGTCAGAGTCGGCCGCTATGAGACTGGCTGCCAAAAGATTAAAGAGTATCAGTGTTAGGGTATAGTTCTTCATAAATATGGACGCATTGAGCTGAAGTTCCAAAAATGCTTAATTCAGGCTGGTGACTTACATCACGAAGTCCTTATTATCAACGCAGTTCTGTTGAATTCGTTGCGAGGAATAAGTATAATTTTGCAGGCGTGTTCGAAACCGGTATCAATAAGCTCAATTATGCACTCAAGGCCTTTCTGCTTTGGCGAAGAAATCACCTGAGCGACAGGAATTTTATCATGATCCTGAGTTTTGTGATCGGGCTCCTTTCGGGTCTGGCAGCGCTCATCTTAAAGAAGTCGGTGCATTATGTGGAGTCTTTCCTGACCTCTTCCATTGCTGATGATCAAAATACCGTGCTTTATTTTACCCTTCCGCTGATCGGTATATCCATCACCGTGATCATTATCAAGTTTGTTTTGCGAGAGCCGGTAGGTCATGGTATTCCTAATACGCTGTATGCGATCTCAAAAGGAAATGCGAATATCAAATTCAAAAAGATGTTTTCGAGCATCATCACCAGCGCATTTACAGTGGGTTTTGGTGGGTCAACAGGGCTTGAGGGACCAACGGTGGGCACGACTTCGGCCATTGGCTCGAATTTAGGTCAGGCATTCAAGTTAAACTACAAGACCAAGACCTTGCTCATTGGTTGTGCCGCTGCGGGTGCCCTGGCATCGATATTCAAGGCGCCAATTGCCGCCATTATCTTCGCCATTGAAGTGATCATGCTTGACCTCACCATGGCATCCATGATCCCCTTATTGATCTCCTCGGTAACAGCTACGATCTTCAGCCGTTTCTTTTTTGGTGAACAAAGTCTTTTTCATTTTCCAGTGAAGGATGTCTTTGATTTTGTTGAATTGCCCTACTTCATTCTTTTAGGGGTCATTGGCGGCATCGTTTCTGTTTATTTCACACGGATCTATTTTTTTATCTCGAGCTTTTTTGAGAAGATCAGGCATGCCGCAGTGAAAGTGCTTGTGGGGGGAGTCATGTTAGGCGGGATCATCTATCTGCTTCCACCGCTTTATGGGGAAGGTTATGACACGATCAATAGTTTGATCGCCAACCAGCCTGCAAGCCTGCTCGAGAATAGTCCTTTCTCTGGATTTAGTGACAATCTTTTTCTGGTAATGATCTTTTTGATCGCCGTGGTTTTGTTCAAGGCCGTAGCGGTTACCACCACTTTTGGAGCTGGTGGAGTAGGTGGAATATTTGCGCCAACCTTATTCATGGGAAGTATAGTTGGATTCGTATTCTCAACGAGCATCAACAGCATGTATCTGGGCAACTTATCCATCAGCCAGTTCACACTGGTGGGCATGGCGGCATTGATGGCGGGAAACATGCAGGCTCCACTTACAGCAATATTTCTCATCGCTGAGATCACCGGGGGATATGACCTTTTTATCCCCTTGATGGTGACAGCAGCTATTTCATTTTTGACCGTGAAGTATTTTGTGAAGCACTCTGTTTATACGATGCAGCTTGCCAAACGAGGGGAGCTCATCACTCACCATAAAGATCAGGCAGTATTGACCTTGATGAACCTAAAAGATGAGGTTGAAACAGAGTTTGAGATTTTGAATCCGTATGAAACGCTTGGACACCTGGTGAAGAAGGTGGCAAGATCAAAACGCAATCTTTTCCCCGTAGTAGATGATGAGGGCGTGTTCATCGGCATTGTGAGTTTGAACGACATTCGTGAGATCATGTTCGATAAGGAGAATTATGATAAGACCATTGTGCATGAACTCATGACCATGGCGCCGGAGTATGTTTCTATCAGTGAAGGGATGGACTCGGTCATGGCCAAGTTTGAAAGTTCTGGGGCGTGGAATTTACCTGTGCTTGACAATGGGCTGTATGTAGGTTTTGTCTCGAAGTCGAAGTTGTTCAGTGCATACAGAAACAGGCTGAAGGATTTTTACGACAACTGATCTTTCTCAAATCGCTTTTCCAGAAGATCTGCGCGTTTTAGTGAGCTTCTGCTCCAGTCCAAAAGGATATCGAGTTGTTGATCCCGATTCAGCTGCCAGGGAAGGTCAGAATCCCTTAGTCTTTGCATGATGGTATAAACACAAAGCGCCGCTGAAACCGATATATTGTAGCTTTCCGTGAATCCGTACATCGGTATCTTAAGATGATGATCAGCCTCTCCAAGTATATAATTGCTCAAACCATTCATCTCAGTTCCAAAGCATATAGCCATTGGCTGATCAATGGGAATATTCTCGGGGCTATATGCATCAGAATGTGGACTGGTCGCTACAATGCTATATCCTGCTTCTTTGAGCTTTGCGACACATTCTTTGCTTGTGGAGTGACTAATTCTATTCATCCATTGATGAGAGCCTAATGAAATCTCTGGGTTTATTTCGTGGTCATTTCTTTTTTCGATCGTGTGGATATCCTGGATTCCGATAAGGTCACAAGTTCTCATTACAGCACTTGCGTTATGCGGTTGAAAGACATCCTCGAGTACCACACAAATATGTTTGGTTCGATCCTCAATGACTTTTTCGAATAGCATCTTTCGCCCTTCGCTCAGATATTGACTCATATAGTCATAAAGCCCCTCCTTGTTCATGAGCAACAAATTTAAATCAGGGGAAGTTAAGTTTGGGAGTTTAATGGTCTGATGGTCTGATGGTCTGATGGTCTGATGGTCTGATGGTCTGATGGTCTGATGGTCTGATGGTCCGAGGGTCTGCACTTCGACGTACTTCGACGTACTTCGACGTACTCAGTACAGGGGCTCAGTACAGGGGCTCAGCAACCTATGGTCTGGGAGTCTGAAGGTTCGGAGGTTCGAGAGTTTGACTAGATCAA
>CBFHWY010000015.1:38530-40990 GCA_965659675.1 Salibacteraceae bacterium
GGGCTCAGTACAGGGGCTCAGCAACCTATGGTCTGGGAGTCTGAAGGTTCGGAGGTTCGAGAGTTTGACTAGATCAAGCAACTTTGAGGATTCTTCCATCAGGCCACTTTTACTCTTCGACATACTCAGTACAAGGGCTCAGCACAAGAGCTCAGGGCAAGCATTGATCATTCTACATTCTGAATTTAAGGCTTCCTCTGCCCGTAACCTTTTCACCGCCTATCACAACTACCCTCTGAAACATTGTTTTGCCATTATCTTTGAATTGTGAAACTCTATCTCGTATTGCTAAAAGAGAGCCTGATCTTTGCGATCAACGCGCTGATCGTTAACCGGCTCCGCACACTGCTTTCTCTTTTGGGCGTTACCATTGGGATCTTTGCGATCATCTCCGTCTTTACGATGGTCGATTCTATGGAGTATCAGGTAAAGAACAGTATCGCCAGCATGGGAGATGATGTGGTTTTCATCCAAAAGTGGCCATGGGAATTTGGCTCGGACTACGAGTGGTGGAAGTTCATGAATCGCCCTCAACCTGGCATTCGCGAATCAGAGAACCTGGCCAAGCGATCGCAATATGCTGAGTCTGTTTGCTACACTGCTTCAAAAGGAAGTTTCGCTTCCTGGAAGAAAAACTCAATCGAAAATATTTCAACCGTAGGCGTATCACATTCTTATGCACAGGTTCGCGATTTCGAATTGGTTCTGGGCAGATATTTTAGTGATGCAGAGAGTCAGGGAGGTCAACCTGTTTGCATTTTGGGATACGACATTGCCGTGCTCTTATTTGATGGAAGAGACCCCGTTGGAAAACGAATAAAGATCAGAGATAAGTGGCCCGCAACAGTGATCGGTGTCTTCGATAAAGAAGGTGAAAGTGCCATAGGGAACACCCATGACAACCAGATTTTATTACCCATAAAATACTTCAGGAATTCAGTAGATATCAGAACCATGCGATTGAATCAGACGATCATGGTCAAGGCAAAGGAGAACGTCAGCAACGCTCAATTGAAAGACGAATTAAAAGGGATCATGCGGGCCGAAAGAAGGTTAAAGCCCAGGGCCGAAGATGATTTTGCCCTGAATGAATCCAGCTTGCTTCAAAAAGGATTTGAAGGACTCATGACCGTGATTCGCTCTGCCGGACTCATCATCGGGCTTTTCTCGATCCTGGTGGGAGGTTTTGGGATCGCAAATATCATGTTCGTCTCTGTAAAAGAACGTACACGGATCATAGGGGTTCAAAAGAGTCTCGGGGCGAAGAACTTCTTTATCCTATTTCAATTTCTTTCAGAAGCAGTCATTCTTTGCCTGATCGGAGGTGCGGTTGGTTTGATCATGGTCTATTTTGGAACCAAGGCGATCAGTGCGATCTTTGAGATCGAGATCTTTCTCAGTTTGGGGAACATCATCTTCGCCGTGGTGCTCTCAAGTGTCATTGGACTCCTTGCGGGTATTGCTCCGGCCTTTTCTGCCTCAAAACTGAGCCCGGTTGAGGCCATGCGCGCTACTTAGCCTGGGCTTTAGACCACTCAAAGACCTTCTTTGCCCGACTCTCGCCAACAACTTCCTTTAATGAGCTAAGGTCGGCTTCCTTCACCCGTTTGATCGATTTGAAATGCTTGAGTAGTTGCTCCGCACTTGAGTTTCCAATTCCTTCTATCTCGGTAAGTTGAGATCTTAAATTTGATTTGGATCGTTTGTTTCTGTGATGGGTGATGCCAAAGCGATGTGCCTCATTTCTCAAGTGTTGAATGAGTTTGAGTGATTCACTTTTTTTATCAATGTACAGAGGGATGCTTTCTTTAGGAATGAAGATCTCCTCCAATTTCTTGGCTATGCCGATGATCATCACCTCATTATAGATGCCAAGTCTTTCCAGACTTTTAACAGCAGAGCTCAACTGACCTTTTCCTCCGTCAATGATGATCAATTGTGGGAGTGACTCACCTTCTTCAACTAACCTTCGGTACCGACGATGAACCACCTCCTCCATCGAGGCGAAATCATTAGGGCCTTCTACAGTTTTGATGTTGAAATGTCGATAATCCTTCTTTGAGGGTTTGGCGTTTTTGAAAACAACACAAGCAGCTACAGGAAAGCTACCCTGTATGTTTGAATTATCAAAACACTCAATATGATCTGGATATTCTTTCATGTTCAAATCTTCCTGTAGCTTCGTCAGGATTCGTTCAGCACGTCGATCCGGATCCAGTTTTTCCTGCATACGATGACGGTCTAACATGAATTGCTTTGCATTCTTAATTGAGAGTGCAATAAGCTTCTTTTTATCTCCTCGCTGCGGAACATGAATATCCACATCGGGTATTTCTACTTTTGGTTCAAATGGGAGATAAAGTAATTTGTTGTCGCTGTTAAATCGCTTTCGGAGTTCGAAAATGGCTACTGCCATGACTTCATCCAGACTATCGTCCATGCCCCGATTGAGTTCCAGTG
>CBFHWY010000016.1:0-40521 GCA_965659675.1 Salibacteraceae bacterium
ATGATCTGAAACTAATTTTTGATTTATTCCATAAAACAGCCTGTAGCTTGCGGCTTGAAGCTTTAAGCCGACCCCCGACTCCCCCGAATAACTACTTTTGCCCAAAATTGAGTCATGAGCTTTGTTGAAGAACTGAAGTGGAGAGGTTTATTGCAAGATATTACTCCGGGTGCGGAAGAACAATTGGAGAAGGAAATGACCACTGGCTATATAGGTTTTGACCCTACAGCTGATTCTCTTCATATCGGAAATCTCGTGCCGATCATGTTGCTCACCTTTTTGCAACGCGCAGGTCATAAGCCCATCGCTTTGGTAGGTGGGGCTACTGGCATGGTAGGCGATCCAAGTGGCAAAAAGTCGGAGCGGAAGCTTTTGGATACCCAGCAGATCGAACACAACCTCAGCTGTCAAAAGAAACAACTCGAGTCTTTTTTAGACTTTGATGCAAAATTGAATCCAGCTGAAATGGTCAACAACTATGATTGGTTCAAAGACTTCGGCTTTTTGGAGTTCATAAGGGATGTGGGAAAACACATCAGTATCAATTACATGATGGGTAAAGATTCAGTGAAGAGTCGTCTGGAAACGGGCCTTTCCTTTACTGAATTCTCCTATCAACTCGTTCAGGGCTACGACTTCCTTCACCTCTACAAACATCACGATTGTAAACTTCAAATGGGTGGTTCTGATCAGTGGGGAAATATCACCACGGGTACTGAGCTCATTCGAAGAATGGAAGGCGGAGAGGCTTATGCCCTTACTGCACCATTGCTCACTAAAGCAGATGGTTCCAAATTTGGAAAATCAGAAGGCGGTAATGTTTGGCTCGACGCAGAAAAAACAAGTCCCTACAAATTCTATCAGTATTGGCTGAATATAGCCGATGATGAGGCACTAAAGTGTATTCGAATCTTCTCCCTTAAAGAGAGAAACGATATCCTCGACTTAGAAAAGGAGCATGAAGAGAATCCGCACCTACGAGTCCTTCAGAAAGCCCTGGCGGAAGAGCTCACTGAGAGAGTACACTCAATTGAGGACCTTGAAATGGCCAAAAAAGCGAGTATGATCCTCTTTGGAAAGTCCACTTTTGAAGAGTTGAATGAACTTCCAGAGAAGACCTTCCTCGAGATATTCGATGGGGTTCCACAAGCCATCATTCCACGATCAGAAATAAGTTCGGGCATTGGCTTACTCGATCTTCTGGCTGGTAGGTCAGGTTTTCTCGCCTCGAATGGTGAGGCAAGACGAGCCCTGAAAGAGAACTCGATCTCGATCAATAAAACGAAGATCAATGAGGCTCATGATCCTGCTGTTTCCGATTTGATCAAGGATAAATACATGCTCCTCCAAAGAGGCAAGAAAAACTATTTCCTCGTCATTGCAGAATAGCCTTCGCTTAAGCGCATCTCCTGAACAGGAATTGCATCATGAGCTTCTTCGAGTGGCCGGTGTTCGTCTGTTCGTAAAAAGAGATGACCTTCTTCACGATGAGGTTTCTGGAAATAAGTGGAGAAAGCTTAAATATCACATAGAAGAGTACTTCTCAGGAGACTATGATGGCATACTCACTTACGGTGGTGCATACTCTAATCATCTTGCGGCAACGGCAGCGGCCTGTGCGGAGCTGAAAATTCCTTGTATCGCAATGATCCGAGGGACCTATGTTGACCTGAATAACATTACCCTTAGCCGCTGCAGGAATTTGGGGATGCAGCTTAAAGCCATCGACATAAAGGCATATGATGCTCTTGCACGGAATATTCACCCACATCCCGATTTCCCCAAATTCCTTGCAATCCCTGAAGGTGGGGCAGGAAAGCTGGCCATCAAAGGATGCACAGAAATACTGGATGAACTTAAAGAAGATTATGACATGCTGATTTGTCCGCTGGGAACGGGGACTACTTTCGCTGGACTCCTGGCAGGCCTAAGCTCTGGTCAGACAGGGATTGCCGTTGCCGCCATAAAGGGTGCTAACATCAATTTACATGTGAAACAGGTTCTCGAAGAGCATGCAATTCAAGTGAGTTGCCAATGGGAAGTACTTCCCGAGGATCAGTTTGGTGGTTTTGCAAAATTGAATGATGAATTGCCGAAGTTTAAGACCTGGTTTGAGACAAGCTTTGATATCCCATTGGATTATATCTACACCGCCAAAATGATGAGCCGTATTTTTGAGCGGATCAGATCAGGGTACTTTAAAAAAGGCACAAAGATCCTATGTCTTCATACGGGTGGACTTCAGGGTAACCGCTCTATGGAAGAGCGCTATGGACTTTAACAGATTTCTGTTTGTAAGTGCACTTCGGTTGGGAATTAGGCAGACCTTTTCAAGCTAAATTCGAATATCATTCAGGAAGACTGACCTTATGCGATTGAGCATCCTTATCATACTTGGTTTTTGTGTACTGCAAGCATCTGCCCAAAGCAGAATGTCGAGGCAGGACTATATCGATCGTTTTTCTGAAGTGGCGATGGCCGAGATGGAGTTATATGGTATTCCAGCGAGTATTACTCTAGCACAGGGTATGCTTGAAAGCGATAATGGCAATAGCAAGTTGGCCCTTGAGGCAAACAATCATTTTGGGATCAAATGTCATAGCTCCTGGGAAGGGGAGAAGATCTACAAAGATGATGATCGAAGAAACGAGTGCTTTCGTGTCTACGAATCACCATGGCGAAGTTTTAGGGATCACTCCAAATTCCTCGTCAATGGCAGCCGCTACGACTTTCTTTTTGAGTATCGAACGACCGACTATAAGTCCTGGGCAAAGGGATTAAAGAGGGCAGGGTATGCCACCAATCCGAAGTACCCTGATCTTTTGATAAAGATCATAGAAGACAATCAGCTTTATGATTACGATAAAGGACTGAAGCCTAAAGCCCGAACAGAGAATGAAAAAGAGGAACAAGCTCAAAATGAGGATGTTAAGGAAGAAGAGAGCGTGGTTCAGCAGATCTTATCATCCAGGGCGAAAGAGGTTGTGGTAAAGATCAAAAAGAGTGAGAACGGGATCAAGTATATTGAGATGCCTCATTCGGCGAATGTCAGGGATCTTGCACATCAACTCAACATGGCTCCCTGGCAGATCAGAAAATACAATGATGCTGAACGGAGTGAACAGTTTGAGCGAGGAGATCGAGTTTACCTGCAGCCTAAAAAGCGAAGGGCCAGTGTTGCCACATACACATCCCGCGAGGGAGATACACCTACAAAGATCTCCCAGAAATATGGCTATAAGTTGAATAAACTCATCAAAGAGAACGGTCTCGTGAAGGGACAGAACATTGAGCCTGGGACTGAGATAAAAATGAATACCTATCGTATTCCTCTCTTTAAGCTCTAACTCTTAGAATTGACTTGCCGTATTGCTTTCCGAAGGTCAAATTGAAACCGAATCGCAAGTGAACATTTTTGTGTTTGTCCCAAAGAGGAACGCCTATAACATTGTCGGTTAAGACATAGAATTGAACAGGGCCAGGTGTTACGCTGAATCCAAAACCAATATTTACCGGGCTGTTTCCGTATACCCCGTAATTTGCGGTCACACCCAAAATTTTCCCAACCGTTACCGTTGCTCCAAGTCTGGCCCCTCCTCGGAAATAGCCATCTTCAATAACTCCATTTCCCAACAAGCTCAAGATCAGTTTTTCCTCTAACAGGCTCTGCGAGAATCCGAGGAATATTTGAGCGGGTAGATTGTTTCGGTAGCTTCTATTATCCGTCGTTGTACTAAACTTATTGACAACAGTATCTCTGAATTCCGTGATTGATGATGCCGCAGTGGAGTCATCGGCTGTGAAAACGTTATTTACGGGAATGCCTCGATAGGTGAAACTGATATTCTCATTGGAGTATGATTCTACATTATCTCGCCATGTTATGCTCCCAATATTCAAGGCGCTCAGTGAAAAACCAAAGCCCGATTTACTGCGGTAGCTCATTCCAAGGTCTACAGCAAAGCCATTATTGTTTGAGAACAAGGCATTGTAATTAACGGTGCTGTCGAGGGGAAGTCCTGCGCTATTCACCTGGAAGCTTCCAGACATGGCCAGATCAAAAGAGCTTGAATCAGTGCTTAAGCCAAATTCTGATTGTCGCGTGTAGAAATCGGCAAAGCCATTGAGATATTTTGCTCTGATACCCAGATTCAATTCATTCGTTACCTGCCTGCTGAATCCTACGGCATACTCTCTGTAATGGGTCAGATTAACGGCCATATTACTCAAATTGGCTGTTTCTCCCAATAGAGACCGCCCATTACCCTCCCAAAGCAACACGATGAGGTCTTTTGGGTACTGGATCTGTGCTCTTAGTCTATCTGAAATTGAAAAGTGGAGGTAATTCTTCTTAGCGATCTTAAAGCCAGCGTGAAGCCACTCATTATCAAGTTTGAATTCGATGAAGTTTCGCTCTCTGAGATTTTGCACGGCCTGATCAACGCCTTCATCAACCAATTCTGAGTAGGTGAACCCACTGTTATTGAAAGAAAGTGCCGCAGACGATAATCCAGGAATCAGGGTGGTGTTGATCTTTGAATATGGCTGGTGCGCCGGGTTCATCATGGTCACCTGAGGCAAGGTGCGAAAACCGTATAAAGTATGTTCAACCTGAGAGAAGGAATAGCTACTCAGGACGATCAGAAGAATTGAAATCAGGTGCTTTAATCTCATTCTTCACCCAATTTAACTGCACCAAAAACCATCAAACCGATCTTTAATGAAATCTGATATTCATCGTAGATCTTCACCACATCCTGTCCGTCATTCGATGTTTTCAACCGAGTTGCCAGGATGGTATGCTTAGCATCTGTAATGTTGGAAATACGTGATTGGCTATAGGTAACGTCTGTGATCTTATTATTGGGTTTATCTACCCTACCCCTGGAGTTCACCTCACCAGAAATGATAATGCGTTCGTCAATACTGGGGAAAAGGCTGTCAAGTACATTGTAGTTTTCATCGGTAAGATATACCTGCACCCAGCCGTCTATTGGAAAGCCGTTTGTAATGCTTGATCGGATCAGAATGGAGTCTATCTCCTCAATATTTTCAGTGAATTCATAAGGGAAAGTATCGCGCACGGCAAAGTTTGCCACGCTTCCTTCAAGCGGTAATTCGAGTTCAGTTTCAAGCTTTAAGAATCCATCGCGCGTGATGAAGTTATCCGTTGGTGCCCCGCTTGGATTCGAGATGGCGTTGATGTTCGTAACCAAATATTTTGGAGTTGGTGAAATGATCTGGTCTATGGTGCTATTTTGAGCATTGATACTTTTTGTGCTCAGAACCGAATCTCCTTTCAAGGCCAGTGGAGGGTAGGCCACATTAAAATAAGCCTCATTGGTATCAATGAACAGACTGAAGGTATCACGGGAAATAATGTTGTAGGTATATACATCCCTCATATCAACTCGTATCGGGAAACCAAGGCTATTATTGGCAATGATCTTGAGTTCAGGGTTAGAGAAATTTAAGCTTCCAACATCATCGAGATTACCGAACAGCTTCAGCAGAATGCTATCGCGATCAACCGATACGATCTGTTGTTTGAAATCTCCGATGACTTCTTCAAATTCAAGATTGTTCAGGTTAAAACTGATATTGGCCGCAGGACCTGGAATACTGGTTCCTGCGGATGCAGTGAGTTTGCTATTGGAGTTAAAGGCGATCTCATTGAAGCCCTGTAAACCTTTGGTAAGGTCAAGGGTATAACCGCTTAGATTCAGGTTAATGCTATTGACGGGAGTTAAGGTATCCTTGAATGCTTGTCCATTCCTCACTAAAGAAGGGATCTCGATCTCAACCTCAACAGCCCCGGCAAAGGAGGTGTTTAGGTCAATGGTGAAACTTCCAGAGTGAAAAAGAATGCTTTTAAGCTCTGCTCCATTGACAGTATTGAACTGAGTAATATCATTGGATGAGTGAGAGTAGGTCCCGGAAAAGGGGATCACACTTACCGGTAAGCTGATGTTATAGTTGTCACTCTGATCTGGAAGGTCTATAATTTCAGAAGGGCTCAATGATCCCAACTCGCCACGATAGTTGAGGGCGAGCAGACCCGTGTTTTCATTGATCACCAAAACATCCTGTTCGTCAGCTTCTCTGAGGATGTCGTAGATATCAACATCGGCATAAAGCAAAGGAATCGCAAGGGCTGGATTCCATTCCTGACCACTCAGGTCTTCAACAAAGTTGAATTTACGACAAGCGTATAATCCAGTACTGAGGATTAAGGCAATAAGGGCTATTCGAGCACTAAAACGTCTCATTTTGACAAAAGTAAGCCTAAAAATGCTTTTGAGGTCATTCATTCGATGAACTGTCGTTAGGCTTCGAGCCGTGATGGGTGATCTTTTCCCACTGTCGCAGTGCCAGACCTTTCACTGAGCCATAATATAACTCAGTAAGATCACCGGAGAAGGCGATGGCAATAAGGGTTACCGTTAGGTTCAGTTTAATTTGAAAGTTGAGCAAAAGGATCACCGAAACAAATACCAAAAAGATCAATTCAAAGATCTGAAAAGGTTTCGTGATCAGGTCATACAGTGCTTTATATCGATGGGCAACCCACAAAAAGAGAGCGACATTGAAGTAGGCAACCAGAATGCTGATCAAAATGTTGACCCAACTATCGGCGCTGTCGATATAGTTTCTGTTTAGTATCATCGAGATCACATTGGCATGAACCACAATTCCGTACATATCAGGGTAGGTTCTGCCTGCCGGTCTTTCATTCATCGGCGTGAAGAATTTATCGATGTATGAATCTTTGTCTCCAACATATTCTCCAATATATCCGAAAAGCACGATCTTATCTTTTACTGCCCCCGGACCAAAGCGTTCGTTAAGCACATCATCGTAGTCGAGATGGGTGAATTTCTTGTAGTTGCCTTTCCAATTGATCGTTTCCAGGTGGTTGTTGCGCTTCATCAGATCGCGATAGGCGGAACTATCAAAAAGAGACACAATTTTTGTGGTGAAATTCGTAACCAGGGTATCATTCACAATGAAGGAGGGCACAAACTCCCGAACAGTTCTGAAGTTTCCATGAGTTTGCTCCCCGGTGATCACATTCGCAAAACCTGATGTAGCATGTTCCATGAACATTGAGTTGGAGTAGTTTACCTCATGCCAGTTCTCCTTGTCGTCCGACAAAGAATCCAACTCACTGACAAGCACTAAATTGTCAATTTTAGCCATGCCCATCATCAGTGGAAAGTCCTGGGCAGGTCCTTTTTCTGATCTAAAAAAGGCATCAATGCCCACCACGGCGGGTTTGTATCGACCTATGATCTCCAACATTCTTCCGATTGTGGCACGATCTACCTGAGCGATGTTAACGATTGTAATATTCGTATCCGCTGGAGGCTCTTCCTGTAAGGTGGAGAAAACAATGTCGGTTGTTTCATAGTCTCTTAGCGCATCTGAGATCGGGTCAAGGTGATCAAAACTGGGAATGAAGGTCAAAAGACCCATGAAAGCAAACAGAAATAAGGTTCCGAAAATATCGTCTCTGGAAAGAAATCTCATTTGGCAGGATTTGTGCATCTAAAGTAATTCAAATAAGATATGTGACAATGGTCTAAAAGGTGATAAAAGTCATATAGCTTGAAGAGCTAAAGGCTTATTTTTAAGTATGTTTGTAAAAGAGGATAACTATGAAAACAACGATGATGAAGAATATAATTAGCTTCCTTTTGATTCTTTCAGTATCAATTGGATACGCTCAGGACGTGAGTTATAAAGTACTTGCGGCCAAGGGAAAAAATGCGGTGGAAAAGTCAAGTAAACCTGGTGAGTTCAGCCCATTGTATACAGGGATGAAATTGGCCTCGAAAGACAAGATCGTGCTTGGCGACGGAGGTTATTTAGGACTTGCCGGTAGTAATGGGAAGACAATTGAACTAAGAGAGAAGGGAATTTATAATGTAAGTGACCTGGCAGGAAAGCTTGCAGCTGATAATTCTACTTTGGCGCTGAAGTATGTGGAGTACATCTTTAGTGACCTTGAGTCTAAAGATGGTCACACGAGTAACATGAGTATTACCGGATCAGTTGAGCGAAGCACTGCAGATATCGCAGTAGATGTGTTGAGTCCGGCAAATACCATGATCCTTCTGGATAAAACAGAAGTGAACTGGAAGCCATTGAAAGAAAATATTGAAGAGTATCACGTATCTGTGAGCAACTTCTTCGACGAGGAGATCTTTGCTTATGACACAAAAGCAACAAGCGCGGTAATTGACTTTTCTTCAATGGACCTGAACAGGGAAGAAGCTTACAAGCTCACAGTGGTGAAAAAAGGGGCTAACATTGAGCAAGGTGATCAGATCATACTGAAGTTCGCCGACGCTGAAACGGAGGAAGCAGCAAAAGCCATGAACGCTGAAGGTGCTTCAGCAATTCAGAGTTTGGTTACGGCATCGTACATGGAAAACAATGGCTTTTATCTGAATTCAACTTCGCTTTACAAACAAGCAGTTGATCAGGAACCAAGTGTAGAAGATTTTAGGAAGAGTTACGAGAAGTACCTTGAGCGTATTGGCTCTAGCTCTGAGAAGTAAGTTTTAACTAACTATTGCAAAAGAAAAGCCCCGTCTCATGTACTCAGTTTTGAGTAAGAGACGGGGCTCTTTTATTATATGAAGTTGCGCTTAGTGCTTCGACAAATAATCAGCCACACCGTCGTGAGATTCTTTCATGGCAACTGCGCCTTCTTCCCAGTCTGCTGGACAAACCTCACCATTCTTTTCAAAGTGGAGAAGAGCGTCGAGCATTCTCATGGCCTCATTTACGCTACGACCTAGTGGGAAGTTGTTTACCACCTGATGCTGAACTGTTCCTTCCTTGTCGATAAGGAATAGTCCGCGATATGCGATCATCGGACCATCAGCATACAATTCACCGTTTTCGTTGTAATCGTATTCACCAGCAAGTACACCAAAGTTTGCACTTATGGTTTTGTCGGTGTCTGCAACGATAGGGTAGGTGATTCCGTCAATCCCACCATCGTCTTTTGACATTTGCAACCAGCCCCAATGGGACTCTTCAGTATCTGTAGAACATGCTACAACTGCACAACCTTTTGCTTCAAAGTCTGCTAATCTTTTTTGAAAAGCGTGAAGCTCGGTTGGACAAACAAAAGTGAAATCCTTTGGATAAAAGAAGAAGATCACGTGTTTCTTGCCCAGATACTGGTCAAGTGAAAAATCATTTACAATTTCATCACCATCTACAACAGCGTTACAACTGAAGTGTGGTGCTTTTTTTCCTACTAATACTGACATTTTAAATATTTATTTGATTCTACCTTTTGTATTGGGAACGCAAATGTAAAGATGTTGTTCAATCTTAACGGCTTGCAGTATAAGCTTTAGGAAATAATAAGAAAATAGAAGGCTTTAGTTCATGCCTATCATCACAAAAGAACCCCAGAATATAGGCTCTGGATATTTGTTCTTGATCTGCTTCTTGGCCATATTAAAGGCAACGCGTTTGTTACCAGTAGAAAGCCAATACTTGTAAAAGTTGGTGATCAATTCCTGGGTGACCTGATCATCCACCTTAAATAAGGTCATAATGATGTTTTGAGCGCCAGCCACCAGAAATGATCGCTGCAAGCCATACACCCCTTCGCCCGCTTTCACCTCTCCAAGTCCGGTTTCACAAGCACTTAAAACAACCAGCTCAGTATTATCGAGCTTTAGGTTCATTGCTTCATAGGCTGTGAGTACTCCCTCTCTTTTATTGAAGTTGTAAATGTTCTCACCAAGAAGGTCAGCAGAGCCTGAGAAGAGCAAGCCTGACTTCAGTAGCGGATTATCCACCGACTTTGCTTCCATGAGAATATCGTCCTGAACGCTGCTTTCCTGAACGAAGAAGCCGTGAGTAGCTATATGGAAGACTCTGGGACTTTGAAGTTTTTTAACCTGGGCCTCCGTCGCTTCTTTGTTGATGAAGGTTTCTGTATTCCATTCTTTTTCTTTGAGGATCTCATTGAGTTGTTTTACCTCTTCTTCTGCTCCTGGTAAAGGTTCAAATGAGCTTACGGTATTTGATGAATTCACATCCGAAGCTTTCGCATCTGAGGTGAAATCAGGGTTGCCGAATAGGGCAGCCGTTGAGCTCAGGTAGTTCATGTCAATTTCATCCTTGGAGCTTTTCTTTTCTTCCTGTTCATCTCTGAAGATCACAATATCTTTGGTGTTACTCACCAGTACCACATCATTTTTGTCGATGACAAATTTACCATCGGGGTCTTTTAATGTTTCTACATTCATCTGGTTGTAGACCCCATCGGCGGAGAGGAAGATGGTTTTGTTATTTTCTATTTCCTGATCGATCACCTTCCAGAATTTCTCGTAAGAATACTTATCTGGGATCTTGTACTTGATCGAATTCCGATAACCTTTGTAATACCTGCTTTCAAGGAGGTTTCCATTCGGTAGAACATGCAATTCAGGGCCTTTCTTGAAATCGGGTTTTAGAATAAGTGCGGCGTAAATGATAGAGTCGGTGAAGCTTTTGTCGAAATAATTAAAGCGTATGATCTCAATGGCAATTTCGTTTTCGTCAAGGCTTTTAAGTATATCTTTCCATTCATAAGTCTCAGATTTAGAGCTGGCGAAAGACTCAGACAATTTGCTCAATGCTTTCTCCAGATTATTGATCTCCTTGGCTAGAGCATCTCTGTTGATACCCTTTAAAACAAGTTCTTCCTGACTCATGGAGAAAGACTTGGTCAGTAATTCCTTTTTCCGAAGCCAGTCTTCATAGAGCTGAATGAGTTCATCATTCTCACTGCTCATGATGTTCTGTCTAACCTTGATCGAGGAGCTCAACAAAATAGCTTTGGTGGCTAATTTGTTGTTATACATATCACCGATCACCGAAGGTTTTTCTTTTGAGTATCTTAAAGCAAGAGAATTGTAAAGTTCAAAGTCGCCCCGAATATTATTCCAATATTTATTTTTCTCCTTGTCACTCAGACTCGGGAAATACTCTTCGATATACTCCAGGTATTTCTCGCTGGTATTTTCCAGAATATCAGCACAGTCTTTGAATTCCCCCATGGAATAGTAAGCCCTGGCTAGATTTCCCTGAGCTTTCACAAATTTTGGATGATACTTATCAAATACCTTCTTGTAAATATCGAGGGCATCTTCAAAGCGGGACGCAGCCTCCACATAGTTCTCAGCGAAATAGGACAATTCGCCTAAACGCATTTCATTATCCCCCACGTAGATACTGTTCTCACCAAATTTTTGCAAATAGATCAACCTGGCTTTTTCCAACTTTATTTTGGCCGCGTCATATTTACCCTGACGTATGAGGTTGATGGCGATCAATTCAAGTGTGCGGCCGTAATCGGGGTGGTCCTCGCCAAGTTTGTTGGCATAGATCTTTAGTGCTCTTTGGAGAAGCTCATCGATGGCTTTTGGGTCACTCGAACGAGCTAATTCTAATTCAGCAATATTATCAAGGGCGGCTGCAACGTTAATGTGATTCTCCCCGAAGATCTTTTCGGTTCCCTCTAGTGTGGTGTTGAGATTCTCCCTTGCGTCACTAAATCTTCCCATCTCAGCATGGATCTCAGCAAGTAGTGCTACAGATTCGATATAACTGCTCGCAGTATCGCTCAGGGTGCTGAGCGCAACCTCCGATGCCGTTTTGGCATTCTTTTCTGCCTCAATGAAATTCCCTTTCAGTAGATATACTTTACCGAGGAGTTGGTAAGGCTTGATGAGTTGGTAAGACTTTTCTCCAAACTTGCTCGTACGGCTCTTTAAAGACTCCTTCAGGATATCGAGCGCGTCTTCATAATTTCCCGTGGTGATATAGAGATCAGCCATTTCCTCAATGGAATTGATCTCTGGAACCTCAACTGCTTCATCACTGACACGTTTGGAAAGTTTGTACGAAAGCTCGATCACCTTTCTTGCTTCCTCATACTTTCCATTGATAGAATAAAGTTCTCCGAGGGACCTTAAAGCAGTGACATATTCGATGGATCTTCTACCTGCAGCACCCTTCACAACCTCAACAGCCAGTTCGAGCATCTCTTCTGCCTTATCGTATTCTCCAGCTTTGATGTAAGTTCCAGCAAGCCGTTCGAGGGCAGTTCCGTACTTCAAAGAGCGCTGTGCAAATCGATCTTTGGCAATTCCCAGCGCTTCGTTGAACACTACAATGGCTTTATCAAATCGATCGGTTTTCTCGTATAATGACCCATACTTATTCAAATAGGGAAGCATTTTCCGATGGTGTTCGTGCAACTCTGGACGAATGATCTGATTAAAGCTGGTATCGTAGATTGCCTCAGCTTTGGCGAAGTTACTTCCAAATGTGATCTCAAACATGGCGAGATCAAGCTTTGACATGTGATATACCGGACTCTGAGGACCCATATTCCAGGCACTGATCTTATTATTTTCATTGAGAAGCTGGCGGGCCTCATCGTAGCGATTCTGGCGAACATAGATGGCGTAAAGCTGATCGTTTAGAAGAATATTATTGATATGATCCTCTGGATAATACTCCAGAAGTTTCGAGCGTATCTTATAAGCTTTTCGTTCCGCTTTCTTAAAACGCATATCGAAGTAAATCAAAAGCTCGTTTTCAAAGAGCCTATATCGCCAATAGAAAGGTGAGTTTCTGCGGTACTTTAGCAAAATGGTTCGACGGTATTTGTGGGCCGTCTTTTTATATTTTTTCCTTTTGCGCTGTTCCTGAAAGAATGCCATTTGCTCTTCGAATACCTCATAGAAAAGCTGACTCGTTTTACTAATGTCATTACTTCGCTTAGCCCTTTTGAAGGCATACTTCATGTACTTTTTCGCATTTCCAGAAAGTTCATTGTCTCGAATGCTCAAGGCATAACCCAAATTATTTCGGATCACACTTTTGTCTCTTCTCGAAACGAGTTTTTTTAACTCTCCACTATTCTTAGCATATAATTCGTTTGCTGTTGGATAGTCTCCACGCGAACTGTAGAGGTCCGCTTTCGTTACCAGAAGATCTGCTTTTCTCGACTCCAGCGATTTCTTTTCTCGCCAATTTAGGTCCTTCTTTTCGGTGAGTAAGGTTGCGCTAAGGTGATCGATAAGTGTATCAATGGCTGTGATACCCCTATTGTAGAATCCTCTGGCTTCATTGATCTTCACCAGATTAAGATCTACCTCAAAAAAGAGCTCATTCTTGTAATTACTGCTTGCAGGAATCTTATTCACTGCCTGGGTAATATTCTCCAGTTGCTTCAGGTGCTTTTGGAAGCTTTGAGTAGAATCCTGAATGTAACTCGCCTTATCGATCGCATCTGAACTGAGGTCCACACTGATCTGTTTTCCGATCTGATACTTCGATAGCAAGGAAAGGTAATAAGCATAGTAGTATTGCCCGCGTTCCTGCATGGCCTCTGAAGCCAGATTAAGGCCTAATAAACGATAATCAGGATCAACTCTGTTACTATCCAGTAATTTGATTCCGCGACGGAATACTTCATCCGAACGATCATAATTCCCTAAGCCTTCAAGGTATTTCGCCCTGGCAATAAGACTAGAGGCCATTAAGGTGCTATTCGGCTCTTTTCGACTCTCTTTTCTGACCCAGGTCTTCATCATGAAGCTGGCGGTTTTGTAGTAGCCTTTTTCATGATAGTATTCAGCCCTGTCGAGCTTTTTAAGCCAGCGTTTTTCAAATCGCTCGCGTTTCTTCTTCTGCTTTGCTAGCTTCCTGGAGTCTACCTGAGTACTTAACTCAGAACTAGCATTACTTTGTTTTTCCTGAGCCATAGCGGGTGTGCTGCTCAGGTAGAGCACAAAGCTGAAAAGGAGGATCGATATTTTCAAATTAGTCCTCAAAATCATTGTTGAATGTGAAGTTCAAACCAGCTCGTGCGTGAACATTCCTTCCAAGTTCGAGGAATGATAGGGCATTATCTGTAATAACATAGAATTGAAGGGCACCAAGATTTAAGCTTAAACCAGCGCCCAGGTCGGTAAAACTTCCCCCTGCGGCCGAATAACTGACAAGAAGAGATAAGGCATTTCCAACTCTTATATTGGAGGATAGCATCGCACTCTGCCGAAAACTTCCACGGTTGAAGATACTGTGTGACAGGAGGCCAACATCAATTCTGTCATTCAGTGCAACGGATACGCTAAAGTTCAGTTTTGTTGGGACAGTTGTTCTGAATTGTTCTGACTTGATATCTTGTTTGATCTCCTGAACGATTGAGTCTGCCACGCCAAAGAACATATCTATTGGCTCAAAGTCTTCCAGAGGGACTCCAATAGGTATCAGGTCTCCAAAGTCGGTAGTGTCGTATTCCTGAAAGTAATTCACGGAGTATTCAAAGTTGCTTTCTGTATAGGATTGCAAATTCTCTTTCCAGTTGATGCCACCTATATCCAGCACGCTTGCTGAGAGTCGAATTCGATCCAACAAAAGGAAATTCACACCGAGATCCACTGCAAGGCCGTGATTGCTATATCCGTAGAGATAGTTTTGAAGCGAAGCTGTATCTACTCCCTGGACCCCAAGCTGCTCCCTTATGGCTCTTTCTGCTCCAAGGGAAGTATATATCTGTCCGCCTCCAGTGAAATCCAAGGTGGGCTGGGTGATGTCACTGCTAAACGTCGCAGTAAGGTCATCACCTCTCACTGCATCCATACCATATAGATACTTTACAGTCGCTCCCACGGTTAATGATGGAATGATCTTCCTTGCGTAGGTTAAACCATATTCCCGGTAGTGCATGAGGGTAAGGTCCATGCCCTCCAATGAAATGGTTTGTCCATGCAGATCAACATTAGGATCGAATATGTCGAAGAGGTTTTGAGGATAGCGAAAATCCAGACTGAACTTTTCTGTGCTGTGAAAATAGAAGTAGTTCCAGCCTGTTTTGAATCCGAAACTCAGAAGGTCAATTTCTGCTTCAGCCGCAAAAATATTGTCCGTTGCCTCAAGCTGACTATTTACATTTTCAAAGGTCTGAATGGCTGCTTCTTGCCATTCTCCATCCTCAGCAAAAGGATTGAGGCTGGTAAACTCAGATATGGCAAAACGGTTGCTATTAGCTTTCACCATTGCATTGGTCCCTGGCAGAGAAAAGTTTACTCTGGAAAAGGGCATAATGGCTGGGTTTGCCCTACTCACTTGAGGTATTGAGCGCATATTGTAGAGCGATAATTCAGTCTGAGCCTGGAGACCAAGAGCCAGGAGCAGAGCCAATATGGAACTAAATAAATTTTTCAAACTAATGCTAATACTACGCAAAATTAAGGATAGCCAGCCATGGAAAACTGACTTTAGTCACTGAACTCAAAACGAAGGCAACATAGGTCGCCTTCCTTGTTGATATACAAGAGCTCATCTTCCTTATCAAGGTTAATGTCCCGCAATAATACTTGACCAGGCGGCACCCTGAGCTCAGAACGGAGTGCTTGCGCTGATCTGTAGAATTCAAGGTAGGCTTCTGAATTTGCTAAGCCAAAAATACCCTTACCCAGTGGACTTAATGTATTGCTCACCAGATTAGTGTCTGTGAACTCAAACAATCTCCCACCGGAGAACTCAAGAGCACTTAATTTATGCTTGTCCTGGATGAGCATTTCATCATAGGAGTCATTATCGATATCAAAGAATTTGAGCATAAAATCTGAACGTGCTCCATTCAACAGGCTTGTCTGTTTTCCTTTGAGATTGAACTGGACAATGAGGCTGTCAGTCCTGATCACGATCTGCGTTTTTTGATCAGAACTACCCGGACGCACCGCCAATTGCACCTTGTCGCCCATTTCAAAATCCTTTGAGATCATGCTTCTGAGTTCACCTCTGCGATTGATGCTGAAGATCTTTCCCTTGTCAGTGAGAACAATGATGTGATCGCGACTTCCTAATCGGAGGTATTGCGGACTAACCAGGATCCTACCGTCCTTCTTGTAAGCCCAACCTTTTACTTTTTTTCCATCGATATCGTAATTGAATAATTGGCCTGAATTTCCCGGGGCAAGGATGCGATAATTACTGTTCTTTTCGTAATCCATCAAGGCGATCCCACATGACAAACCTCCCTCAATTTTGATCGGATATCCCTCTGTGTTTCTTCCTTTGCGATCGATCAGATAGATGCTCTTTGATGTGGACAACAGTATTTGATACTTGTTATTCTTATAGCGATCGACAATGTAAACTTTTGAGTTGATCGGCCCATTTAACCGGGTTTCCCAGAGTTTTTTGCCCTTGTTATTGTAGAGGTGAAGTCGATTGTTGACGTCCTGAACAAGAAGCTCATCGGCATCACTGTAGTGATTTTTGAATAGATAGATGGACTTTCGAAACTTCGCATCTCCTTTTGCCAACCACAGGTAATTCTGATCTTCCTGAAAATCAGGGTTGTATTTTAGATAGATGTGATGAAATATTCTACTGTCTGATTCTCTGCTAAACTGCCACGAGAGCCCTTCAAAGCGCTCCAGATAGCTGCTGTTTCTCTCCCAGAAGGCTTTGCTTTTTGCAGTGAATAATTGAGATATACGGTCTTTCATCCGGTAAGGACTCAGGTAAATACTATGGCTGCTGCTGCCGAGCAGGTTCTCCTTAAAACGCTTAAAGCTGTTGCTTTCATTGAGGTTTTTCACTCTTCTTTGATAATCATTTAAAGCTTCAACAGAATTCGTGAAAAGGTGGGCATCATTGAGATTTTTATGTACCAAGTTTTCTCCTTCCAGGGGAATGGAGAAAAGGTTTCTCAGCAATTTAGGATAGGTCGCAGCTGTATCAAAGCTTTCCAATCCCCTCAGAAGCTCTTCGAGTTTAGGGCATTCAGATTTAGAAAGGATGAAATATTCATGGATCGTACTATCAAGTCCGGGTTTGCTCCCGAAGATGAAGCCTCTGCAACTGGAACATTGCTTGAGTAGATCCTGTACTTCAGGAAATCCATTAGTCGATATGCTATCGACCAGACCTTCTTTGATGTTCAGCTGTTTTTGATTGAAGTCGCTGCTGTAATAATATGCCGTTTTGCTAAGCATCTGAGCATAGGAACTTTCAAGGCTAACTTCTCCACCTTTTGGGAGCCTTACATCCCCAACGGAGAAGCCATTCAATTGTATGCTGTTAGACTTAAGCAGCAGATCCAATTCAGTCCATTTTCCCATTTGGGAGAATAGGTTCATTCCTCCACTTAAACTGGTGCTAAGTCTTGTGATCAACCATTTTGCAATTTCATCGTGATGCAGATAAATGTTGAGCATCTTGTTTTTGCCCCCAACCTGATAAGCATAGTTAAAGGCCTCATCATTCTGCAAACCGGTATTTCCTTCCAGGCTACTCTCCATAAGGGCCAGGTCAGTAGGGCTGCTGGAGAGTAACAACAAACCTTCACGGAATTGCAGACTAAATTTGAGGTCGGTGAGCTCTAAACTTCCACTCATACTTTCTGGCTCCCAATTCAGGTTTTCTATGGAATTGATCATCTGAATACTGCTTTCCTCATCAAAGTCTAGCGGTAGAGGCAGAATAAAGGACCAACTGAGTCCAGTATCGGCATTTAAGGCAAAAGCGATGAAGCGATTGTTTGTAAGCAGCTCTTTTAAGGCTTCATTAGTATCTGAGAAGGCCCACAACTCGTGGATGTCCTTGAGTAATTCTGAAGATGAGAATTCTTCCCAAATTTGATTGTTGACCTGGATCTCCTTAAAGGCATTTCCGGCGTCTTTAATGTCTAGTATAAGGGCAGCATTCCGAGGAATAGCCTCATAAGCGGATCGATGTGCATCCTGCTGCTTTTCCAGGTTGAACAGGGTATATACCACCCCGAAGAGGATGAGTACGATCACTATGAGAAATAGTATCCTGCGCATACTACAATGATTACAATTCTCATTACAAGTTAGAAAGATATCTCGTCAATCTTTCAACAAAAGAGCTGTTCACAGCCCAAGCTCCAGCTGATTGGATTTGAGGTGAAAACTTTTTCGGTGATATGGAGTGCTGCCAAGACGCTGAAAGGCTTTGATATGCTCGGCGGTTGGGTAACCTTTGTTCTTTTTCCAGGCATATTCTGGAAACTCCAGGTCAAGGTCTTTCATCATGTCATCCCTGTAGGTCTTTGCCAGAATACTTGCGGCGGCAATGCTCTCAAATTTCCCATCTCCTTTGATCTCACAACTATAGGGGAGATCCTTATAGACCTTAAATCGATTGCCGTCAACCAGGATGAATTCTGGAACACGGTTCAGCTTATCAATGGCTTTATGCATGGCTAGAAAGGAGGCGTTGAGAATGTTAATCTCGTCGATCTTTTCATTGTCGACAATACCCACCGCCCATGCCAGCGCCTTAGTTTCGATCTCTTTTCGAAGCTCATAACGCTTTTTTTCGCTGAGTTTCTTTGAGTCATCCAGACCCTTGATCCGCTTTTTGGGATCTAAGATCACTGCTCCGGCAACAACAGGTCCCGCCAGGCAACCCCTGCCTGCTTCATCAACTCCGACCTCTATCCTTCCGGCTTGTAAAAATCGCTTCAAAGCTGAAGGGTTTTTTGGATCGTCTCCCACATTCTTTCTGCATTCAGGTCCCAATCGAATGCCTTGATTCGCTCAGTTCCTTTTTTGATCAATGCAGATCTGAGTTTTTCATTTTCCGTAATTTTTTCGATTCCCTCGCTGATGGAATCAAGCGAAAAAGGGTCAACGAGCAGTGCAGCCTCACCTGCAATCTCTGGCATGGCACTAACATTTGAGGTCAGCACGGGAACTTCGGAAGCAAAGCCTTCCAGAATAGGTACACCAAATCCCTCAAAATAAGAAACGTAGCAAAGTCCTTTCGCGGATGCACATAAGGCCTGAAGTTCGCTTAGCGGCAGGCTTCCGGGTCTGATGATATCCTCACTGGAGTCCAATGCTCTGATCTCTCCTAAAAATTCATCATCCCACATGGCAGAACCAACAAGTACTAACTTGAGATCAGACTTGCTTTTATTCTTGTAGGCATCAAACGCCAAGCACAGGCGTCGAATATTCTTCCGAGGATGTAATGATCCAACATAGATCAGAAACTCCTGACCATCTGTATATTTCTTGCGAACATTCTCCTTTGCTTCGTCACCAATCACTTGAAAGCCTGATTTTACACCGTTGTACACCACATCGATCTTTGATTCCTCAATCTTATACTGCTGAACGATATCCGTCTTCGAGAACTCGCTTACGGTGACAATACGCGTTGCTTTCTGTGCAAAGCGCGGAAAGTTCTCCCTGAAGTATTTTGAGTAGGACTTTGGCATGTCCTCAGGGTAGTGTTCAAAATTCAAATCGTGGATCACAGCAATTTGTTTGATCCTGGAATTTAATGAGAGGTAACCGTCAAAAGAGACGAATAGGTCGCATTGCTGATCCTTTAAAAAGCTGGTGACACTTTTGTTGAACCAATACTTCCATAAAAAAGGGCGACGTGCGGGTGGAAATAGCTTGTGGCTTGTCACGTGCTCACGATCGTGGAAGTCAAAGCCCGGTATTGAACGATCATAAATAAGAAGAAAGCTGTGTTCAGGATGCGCATCGATCAATCTTCGTGTGATCTCGTAAGAATACCAGCCAATACCCTCCATTTTTCCGGGGATGGCTAACCTCATGTTCAAACAGATACGCATCAGAACTAAGGTAAAGATTTTGCCCTTGCTAACAAGTGAACAATTTTATTGGGAAGACTGCGTTCCATGATGGCCCTAAGTATTATTGAATAGCTTTGCAAACTTCTAATTCAGAGCACATCATGACAGAAAAAAGCATGCAATCAAAGGATCTTGACAGTACGAATCTGGTCATTTTCCTTCTGAGATATCGCAAGATACTCATCATCGTTTCTCTAGTTGCCGCAATTGTTTCGGCAATCGTTTCGCTTCTCATGGAAGAAAGGTACCTCTCCACGGTGATATTCTTCCCGGCAAATACTTCTTCAGTTTCAAAGGCAGTGATGACTGAGGATGTCACGGGGAAGAATGATATTGTGGCCTTTGGTGAAGAAGAGCAGGCAGAGCAGATGTTGCAAATTCTGTATTCTGATGTGATCAGAAATAAGGTGATCGAAAAATATGATCTGATGAATCATTATGAGATCGATCAGGACGATGAATACAAGCTGACAAAATTGATCAAGACCTGGGAAGACCGGGTTTCATTCAAGCGTACAGAGTTCATGTCTATTCGCATAGATGTATTGGACAAAGACCCTCAAATGGCGGCCGATATAGCTAATGAGATCGCTCGTTTGGTGGATGAGGCAAAGAACCGCATGCAGCAAGATCGCGCCAGAGAGGCGCTAAAGGTCATCGAGGAAGAGTATTTCAAAATGAGGGATCACATGAAAGAAGTGGATGACTCACTCACCCAAATTCGCGAGAAGGGAGTACTTGAATACGAGAAACAGGTGGAGATGCTCTCAGAAAAGTTTTATGAGGCCATTGCCAATGGAAATAGCAGGGCGGTCAATGTACTGCAATCAAAGCTAGATACCCTGGCAAAGTATGGTAGTGCCTATAATGCGCTTGCCGACAATGCAGAATATGAGCGCGAACGTTTGATCCTTTTGCGTTCAAAATATGAGGAAACCACGGTGGATGCCACCAAGGATGTTCCTCACAAATTTGTGGTGAATCAGGCCTGGCCTTCAGAGAAGAAAGCTTACCCAATTCGATGGCTTATCGTTGTGGTGAGTACTTTTTCTGCATTTCTGCTTACGGTCCTTGGGATCATTGCATCTGAGAACTACAAGCGATTCACGACTAAGGTCTGATCTTGGCCTCCCTTGCTATCCATAAGAAGATTCTTTACCTGGGTATTGGGCTCTTTATTTTGCTCAATGCGGTTCTGACCTATTTTGATGTTTGGTGGTTCAACGCATTGCCCGTTGCACTGTTGATCGTGGGTATTGCATTGTTCAGGACCGACCTATTACTTTTCCTCATCGTTTTCGCCACTCCACTTTCGGTGAACCTCGAAGAACTGGAATTTGGCTTGGGGGTTCACCTACCCACTGAGCCTTTGATGTTTGGTGCCATGCTGGTCTTTCTCACCAAGTTGTTCTACGACTGGAAATTTGATAAACGCATTGCGACTCACCCCGTAAGTATTGCGATCTACCTGAATCTGATTTGGATATTCATTGCCATTTTTCCCAGTGAATTACCCCTTGTCAGCATAAAATTCCTCGTTTCCAGGATGTGGTTTGTGATCAGCTTCTATTTCATGGCCACCTTGCTTTTCAAGAACATTGATAACATCGAGCGCTTTTTGTGGATCTATATCATCCCACTTTCTGGTGTGATCATCTATACCATCATCAATCATGCACTTAGGGGATTTGCGGAAAAACCCGCGCATTGGGTAATGCAACCATTTTTTAAGGATCATACCTCATATGGTGCCATTATTGCCATGTTCATCCCTATTTCATGGTCCTTTGCTTTTAACCCCAAACTCAGTTTGAATACCAAAATTTTGAATGGATTCTTCTTCTCGATCTTAATTGCAGGGGTGATCTTTTCATACACAAGAGCAGCATGGGTGAGCCTTGTGGCTGCTTTGGTGATCTATTTTCTGATCTTTTTTAAGGTTAAACTGAAGGTGCTGCTGGTTACTGTGGGCTTTGCGCTCTTCCTCTTCTTTAACTTCCAGAATGAGATCATTATGGCTCTGGAGAAGAATAAGCAAGATTCATCCGGAAACATTGCTGAACATGTCGAATCGATCTCAAATATTGCTTCGGATGCCTCAAACCTCGAACGAATCAATAGATGGAGCTGTGCGCTTAGGATGTATGCTGAAAAGCCTGTTTTTGGTCATGGTCCAGGAACTTACGCTTTCCTTTACGCACCTTATCAGCACTCCTCTCAGTTGACCATTATCAGCACAAACTTTGGTGATGGTGGAAATGCACATAGCGAGTATTTTGGTCCGCTTGCAGAAACAGGCACTCTGGGAACTATTACTTTTATTCTGATCATCTTCTTTGTCTTTTTTAGAGGGATCAGGCTTTATCAAAGACTAGAAGATCAGCGCTTAAAGAGTTTGACCATGGGAGTGATCATCGGTTTGTCTACCTACTTTATTCATGGCTTTCTGAATAACTTTCTCGATACAGATAAGGCTTCGGTACCGGTTTGGGGCTTTATAGCAATTTTGGTGGCAATTGAAGTATTCCACGAGAAGTCATACAAAGCGGACACAGAGTAGGGCGACATCATCGTCGCGGTCTATCCTGCCAGAAAAGAGCAAACTTTCCTCCAACACAGTTCGTTGGATCTCTTCCAATGACTGATCGAGCTTCGTTTTTAATAATATCTTCTCTAGACCATCTTCAGACAGCCACTCATTTTCGTTGTAGACATCGATCAACCCATCGGTATAACAGAAAAGTACATCTCCGGCTTTTACCTCCACTTCCTGAATTCTTATATCCTGATCGGTCCTAACCCCAAGGGGTGAGCAGCTGCTCTTAAGGGCCCTGATTCCCGAACCATTCAGAAGAAATTGTTCTGGGTGGCCAGCATTGATGAAACGCAAGGTTTTTTCCTGCGGATCATATTCAGCCATGAAAAGGGTGATGAATTTATCTTCAAGTTCAAGTCGATTCAGGTTCTTATTCAAGGCTTTAAAGATTCGCTCTATGGAAGTTTCATAGAGGCATGTTGATCGAAAGAAGGCCTGCAGATTCGACATGATGAGTGCCGCTGAGGTTCCTTTACCCGATATGTCAGCGATCAAAAAGATGTGATTGCCATTTTTATTTCTTACCACATCGTAATAGTCTCCACCAATATTGTGGTGAGTTTGCATGATCGCGGCAGACTCAAAATTTTCATTTTCTGGAATGGGAGAGGGGAGAAGGCTCCTTTGGATCTTGGCCGCTAACTCCATTTCACGTGATTCACCTTCCTTTTTTAGCTGTTCCTTGAATAGGCGCTTATTCTCAATGGCAACAACAACCAGATTGGCCAGGGTTTGGATGAAATTCAGATTCCTGATGATCGGACTAAACTCATTTTCATCTTTGTTCTCCTTGAGAAGGATATATCCCAGAGCACGCTCTTTATGATAAACAGGGATCAGATAATCAAAACCCGAGAGCTTTGATTCTTGCTCATTGATCAAGGCTTTGAGATCCTTGTATTGAAGCAGGTGATCCTTTACATTGATTTCCTTGTCCTGTTCTGACAAAGCTTTTGAAAACACCCGCACCCAACTGCGATCAATGGACCGGTAAAAAGCATATTTTTTGATTCCCAGATCACTAAACAGAATCTTCTCAAAGAGCTGATATAATTCTGAAGCTTTCCGGTTATTGTTAATTGCTGTGGTTAAGGCAAGCAGCTCTTTCAAAAGAGTTTTACTCTCCTTTACTTTAAGCTTAAGAAGAGATTCTGACCTCGACATTAAGACTCCTTTTTGATCAGACGCCTCAGAATAGCCAGTTCTTTGTATTTGCTGCGAGCTTCTTCAGCGGGATATCCAAAGTAGGTTTGACCTGACTTTAAGGACTTTGAGATGCCAGATTGAGCAAGTATGGTGACATTCTCTCCAATTTCAATATTGGCGGCAACCCCAACCTGACCCCAGAGCACAGAATTGTCACCAATGTTTGTGCAACCTGCGACGCCAACCTGACCGGCAAGCAGACAATTCTTTCCTATCACTGTATCATGACCAATTTGCACCTGATTATCGAGCTTACTTCCTTCCCCGATGATTGTCCAGTGTGTCACCCCTCTGTCAATGGTACAGGCTGAACCGATCTCTACATCATCTTCGATCCTAACTCCTCCACAGGATTCAAATTTGCTGTGAATACCCTCTTTTTTTTGATAATAAAAGGCATCTGATCCAATACAGCTATTTGCGTGAATGCGAACTCTTTTACCTATGATACTGTCCTCATAAAGTACCACATTGGGCATGATGTGACTGTCTTCCCCAATTTCAACATTTGCGCCGATGATCACTCCTGGAGCAATGTATGCACTAGGATGAATTTTAGCACTCGGATCGATGTTTTCACGTTGTTTGGCTTCGGGTTTAAAAATGCGGATTAGCTTATTGAAGTCGCTGAATACACTTTTAGATATCAGAAGTGCTTTTCCTTCTGGGGCATCCACTTTCTGATCGATCAAAACGGCGGAAGCCTTTGAATTAAGGGCCGCATCATAGTATTTTGGATGATCCACAAATACGAGATCCCCTTCTTCCACCCTATGAATTTCATTTAGGCCTTGAATGAGAAAATCAGGGTCACCAACAAATTCACAATTCAGAATTTCTGAGAGCGTTTTGAGTTTCTGAGCTTTAGCTAATTTCATGATTTAACACGTTCGACGTATTCTCCAGTGCGTGTATCAATCTTGATCTTACTCCCTGTTTCAATGAATAGGGGGACACGCACTTCTGCTCCTGTCTCAACAGTGGCTGGCTTTAAGGTATTGGTGGCGGTATCACCCTTGATTCCCGGTTCGGTGTAGGTGATCTCAAATTCCACAAAGGGAGGTAGCTCACAAAGGAGTGGGTTTTCTTCTTCCGCATGTACAAGGATCTCCACATTATTACCCTCTTTCAGGAACTGCGGTGCGTTAATCAAGTCTTCAGCAATGAAGGTCTGTTCGTAGTTATCGGTATTCATGAAGTGATAACCGCTGTCATCCTTGAATAGGAATTGATAGGTTCTTCTCTCAACCCTCACCGGGTTGATCTTCACCCCTGCCGGGAAGGTGTTATCCAATACTTTTCCTGTGGTTAAGCTTTTCAGCTTAGTTCGAACGAAAGCTGCTCCTTTTCCAGGTTTAACGTGCTGAAATTCCACTATGGTCCAGAGGTCGTTGTTGAACTCTATGCAAAGCCCATTTTTAAAATCTGCTGTTGTTGCCATCTACTTAAATTCTTTTAACTCGATCTGTGCCAAACTACCATGATACTCGTGTTCCTGATAGTTTGAGAAAACAAGTATAAGTCTTTTTTGAGCTTGCTCTCTTAAGAGCTCCTGATACCAATTCCATCCTTTTTTATCCAGATTTGTGCTTGGTTCATCCAGTAAAACAAGGGCTGAGTCGCTTGACAGTGCCAAACCAACTTTCAGGCGCTGACGCATTCCTGAAGAGAAGTCCTTGATCGATTTATCGAGGTCAGCTTCAAGCTGAATGCGCTTTGCAAAGTCAACTGCACTCATTTGATGCACCGGATCTTTGAACCTGAAGTGAGTTTGAATATGCTCCCGAAGGCTCAATTCTTCAAAGATCTCCTGATAGGGTGTGGCCAAACTGAAATGCCTGTAATATTCATTTAGCTTCATTTCATGGCCATTATTAAGCCATTGCACATTTCCTTCATTTGGACTCTCTATCCCGGCGATGATACGCAGCAAAGTAGATTTACCTGAAGCATTTTCACCGAGGATGGCATATACTCCAGGGCCTTTGAATGTAGCTTCTACAGATCGGTATAACCAACGCTTTTTATATGCTTTGCCAATATGATCGAGGCGAATTTCCACCTTAAATGTTTCCTCTGATCACTCCTTTTTCAGAGGAACTGATAAAGTCGAGAATACGATCTCGTTTATCGTTGTCCTCCACTTCGATTCTCGCGGCTTCCAGTCCTTTAGAGGTATTTTGATGCTGGATATAGATGATACGATAAGTATGTTCGATGAGGCTGATATCTTCCTCAGAAAATCCTCGTCGTCTCAGTCCAACGGAATTGATTCCGGAATAGGCCAGAGGCTCACGTGCTGCTCTTACATAAGGCGGTACATCTTTCCGCACCTTTGATGTTCCGGCAATAAATGCATGCTCTCCTATGCGGATAAATTGCTGCACTGCAACAAGACCTTCCAAAATGGCGTAGTCTTCGATGATCACATGTCCAGCCAGCGTGGCGTTGTTGGCGAGTATGCAATGATCTCCGATGATGCAGTCATGTGCAACATGTACATAAGCCATGATCAAACAGTTCTTGCCAATTTTAGTGGTGTTCTTGTCTGAGGTGCCGCGGTTGATCGTCGCAAACTCTCGAATGGTGGTATTGTCACCGATCTCAGTGGTTGTTTTCTCACCCTTAAATTTCAGATCCTGAGGAATGGCACTCACCACTGCACCGGGAAAGATCCTTACATTGTTTCCAATGCGTGCTCCATCCATGATCACGGCATTGGCTCCTATCCAACAATTTTCTCCGATCACTACATCTTCAGCTATCGTTGCAAATGGCTCAACAAGGGTGGAAGAAGCAACTTTTGCCTTAGGGTGAATATTTGCTTGTAGCGCCATATTAATTGTTCTTCACGATTTGCGCCATGAGTTCACCTTCAACCGCGACCTGGTTACCAACAAAAGCAGTGGCTTTCATGTGATGCATCCCGCGACGAACCGGTCCCATCAGTTGCATCTTTAGGATTAGTGCGTCACCTGGAATTACTTTTCTCTTGAATTTCACCTTGTCGATCTTGGCAAAGTAGGTTGAATAGGCATCGGGGTCTTCCACATTGTTCAGCGCAAGGATGCCTCCTGTTTGTGCTAGTGCCTCAACGATGAGTACTCCAGGCATAACGGGTTCAACAGGAAAATGACCATTAAAGAACTCTTCATTTCGAGTTACATTTTTGACCCCAACTACATAATCATCCCCCATCTCAATCACCTTATCGATGAGTAGGAAGGGGTATCGGTGTGGAAGTAGTTCGGCAATGCGATTGATGTCGATGAGTGCGGGCGCCGTAGCATCGTAGAAATCCTGATTTCCAATGATGGTCTTCTTAAGGATCTTTCCAAAATCCACGTTTGTAGCATGCCCGGGTCGAGCTGCGAGAATATGTGCTTTTAATGGACGACCCAATAGAGCCAGATCCCCAACAATATCTAGTAGTTTGTGTCTTGCAGGCTCGTTCTCATGATTGAGTTCAACATTGTTTAAGATCCCAATACCGATCTCCTGAAGTTCACTTTTGTCTCGATTGAATGTGGCAGCAAGTTTATCTTTTTCGTCTTCGGAAAGACTGGTATCGACCATTACAATGGCGTTATTCACGTCACCCCCTTTGATGAGGTCGTTGTTTACCAATTGCATCAACTCTCGAAGAAATACGAAGGTTCTGCACCTGGCTATATTGTCTGCAAACTCTCTGATGTTGTACATTGAGGCATGCTGTGTACCAAGTAGGGGAGAGTTGTAATCAACCATTACGGTGACCCTGAACTCAGGATCAGGAACGGCGAGCATTTCAACCATTTTGTCCGTGTCCTCATACTTTATGTTCTCATTGAGCACCAGGTAGTTCTTGTTTTCGTTTTGCTCAACAATACCAGCCTCCATGATCTTTTCAACGAAAGGTCCAGAACTACCATCCAGAATAGGAACTTCGGGTCCGTCGAGTTCAATTAGGGCATTATCGACCTCCAGGCCATAGAGAGCTGCTAGCAGGTGCTCAGTTGTGTGCACACCAGCGCCATTTTGCTGCAGGCTTGTTCCCCTTTTCGTGGTGCTTACATTCTCTAAAAGCGCTCTTACTTTGGGTTTTTCATCAAGGTCGATTCGCTGAAAGATATATCCATGATTATCTTCAGCGGGTTTTACCGTCAGGTTCACCGTTTTTCCAGTGTGAAGCCCCACACCCGAAACGCTAAAACTCTTTGCGAGGGTTTTCTGCTTGTCGCTCATCCTAAAAGCTTAATTCAATTTTTTTCTCAAGTGATCGATCTGTTCTTTCAACTTCGGCAATGACCTGAATAGAACATACGACCGTTTATATTCTCCAATTCCAAAGGCTGGGGAGCCCTGAACAATTGTCCCTTTTTCTGTGATATCCTGACCTACACCGCTTTGCGCTGCTATTTTTACCTCGTCTGCGATGTTTAGGTGACCAACAATACCTACCTGACCACCGATCATGCAATTCTTACCAATCTTAGTGGAACCGGCAATTCCTGTTTGGGCGGCGATCACCGTATTTTCTCCGATCTCAACATTATGAGCCACCTGTATCAAGTTGTCGAGTTTTACCCCTTTGCGAATGATGGTTGAACCCATGGTTCCTTTGTCGATACATGTGTTTGCGCCTATCTCAACCCAGTCTTCAATGATGACATTGCCAATGTGATGCACCTTTTTGTACTGGTTCTCCGCGTTTGGCTGAAAGCCGAAGCCATCACTTCCAATCACACAGCCAGATTGGAGTGTTACATTGTCTCCAATGACACAGTCATCATAGATCTTCACTCCCGAATGAAGCGTGCAGTTCTTACCGATCTGCACATTATCGCCGATCATACAGCCAGGGTAGATCTTGGTTTCATCGCCAACCTTGGTATATTTTCCAATGACCGCACCTTCGCCAATGTAAATGTGGATCCCTAAAATGGCTTCTTCTTCAATAAAACTGTTGGCTGCAATGCCTTTACGATTATTTCGCTGCTCAACATAAACATCAAGCAGGCTGGCAAAGGCCATGCGACTGTTCTCAGTCCTAATGAGTGTGGTGTCTGAAGGAATCTTTTTTTCGAGCTGAAGAGAATCATTCACAAGGACAATACTCGCTTTAGTGCTGTAGAGGAATTCTTCGTATTTGATGTTGTCCAGAAAAGCCAGTGCTCCGGGGGAGGCTGATTCAATCTTCGCAAAGCGATCGACCTTAATGTCAGGATCACCTTCGATTGTTCCTCCTACTATTTCTGCGATTTTTTGAGCGGAAAACTCCATGCCCTCTATTGCTTCCCCTTGATAGATTGAATATTAGCTCAAAAGTAAGGAATAGCAATAAGAGCAAACTGATGCCTGCCCCAATTTATTAACATCAATTTTCGTCGAGCAATTCACGTGGATAACAAAGGAAATGCTTCTCAACGCGATCTGATAATGAGGCAAATGTGAATAGGTCTGCGGCTTGCGAAACCTCCTCGATCTTGTTGTTCTTTCTAAGAATGTTGATCTTCTCACTTTCGATAGTATAGGCGAGATTTTGGATAGAATCACCAAAGATGAAATAGTCACTAAGTTCTCTGGGTAGTTGGAAAACCTCAACAAATTTGTCTTTGAGACTTTCTATTTTCTCCTGGCTAAAGGCACTTTGCTGAATTTCCGTTTTAAAGAGCTTTCTTTTCACAATACTCTCGCTTAAAAGGCTGAGAACGGTGTCGGGATACTCCACCCAGTTCTTTATCCCCGCTAAAACATCGTAATCATCCAACCTGGTGAATTCCTGAATCACAGCCGGATCATTTTCAAAATCATTTGGGCTGAGATCCTTGTTCAGGAAATAGAGCAAAGATCTACCTGCAGGAAGTTTGTGTCCGTCTTGACTCAGGTCGCGAGCCCGTTGGAGAATTTTAAGAAGCAAGTACTCAGCACAAAGCACGGTTTTGTGTAGGTAAACCTGCCAGTACATGAGCCTTCGGGCAACGATGAACTTTTCAATGGAGTAAATGCCTTTTTCTTCTACCACTAAATTGCCATCAACCACGTTGAGCATAGAGATGATCCGATCAGAACCGATGACCCCTTCCGAAACCCCAGTGAAAAAACTATCGCGCTTTAGGTAGTCGAGACGGTCCATATCAAGCTGGCTGGAAACCAATTGATGAAGAAAGCTTTTAGGGTATTCTCCGCTGAAAACAGAGATGGCCATATCGAGCTCACCCTCAAATTCGTCATTCAGTTTTCTCATCAAACTCAAAGAGATCTGCTCATGACCTACGTTTTGAACGATGCTATTTTCTAAGGCATGACTATATGGGCCGTGTCCGATGTCGTGTAGAAGAATGGCAACCTTTGCAGCCTCCTCTTCTGCAGGGGAGATATCGATACCCTTGGACCGTAAAACCGTAATGGCCTTCTGCATTAAATGCGTGGCGCCTAAGGCATGCTGAAACCTCGTATGATTGGCAGCCGGATAAACGATGTTCGTTAACCCAAGTTGGGTGATTCTTCTTAGTCGCTGAAAGTACGGGTGTTCAAGCAATCGAAAAATGAGTGGGGAGTCGATTGAAATAAATCCGTACACCGGATCGTTAATGATCTTCTTTTTGACAACTTTGTGATTGGCCTCTTTCATTGACAGGGCTAAAATACGAACAAGCATGAGTGCAGTGAAAATTTTATGGGCAGATGATGAAATAGATCTTCTTAAACCTCACATTCTATTTCTGGAACAGAAAGGTTATGAGGTGCTTACAGCAACAAACGGTGAAGATGCCGTAAGTTACTTGGAGCACGAAACAGTGGATATCGTATTTCTGGACGAAAATATGCCGGGAATCAGCGGTTTGGATGCGCTGGCCAAGATCAAGGCAGATTATCCGAACATACCTGTCGTCATGATCACAAAGAGTGAGGAGGAAGAATTGATGGAAGAGGCAATTGGATCCCAGATTTCTGATTATCTGATCAAGCCTGTTAATCCAAAACAAATTCTTCTTTCCATTAAGAAGAACCTCGACGATGAAAAGCTGATCAGTGAAAGAACGAGCATGAACTACCAACAGGAATTCAATGCACTTTCAGTCGAGATTGCTCAGGCTTCTACTTTTCAGGACTGGTGCGCTGTATACAGAAAGCTGGTCAAGTGGGAGATGAAATTGGAAAAGTTACCTGAAGAAGGGATGCTGGAGATCTTAAACTCTCAAAAGAGCGAGGCTGATCAGGAATTTTACCGTTTTGTAGAGCGCAATTATGAGTCGTGGATCAATAATCCAAGAGAAGGTGACCCAATTCTAAGTCCCGATTTTATGAGCAACATGGTGCTCGAGGAGCTTGATGACAGGCCATTATTTGTTGTGGTCGTGGATAATTTGCGCTACGATCATTGGAAGATGATGGAGCCCATCGTGGAGAAGTTCTTTGTGCGCGAGGAAGAGGATTTCTACATGAGCATTCTCCCAACCGCCACAGCATTTCCTATGAATAGCTTGCTTTCTGGACTCATGCCTTCGGAGTTAGAAGATAAGCTTGGTAAACTCTGGTTTAGTGAAGAAGATAAAGGGGTGGATGAAAAAAATCTGCTTTCCATTTTAATGGAGGATGAAGAAAGAAAGCTCAAGTACAGCTTAACGCGGGTTTCGCAAAATGAAGAAGGAAAGAAATTAGTTCAGGAGGTGAACGAGCTCATGAACAATAACCTGAATTTCATTCTCTACAACTTCGTGGATACTTTGGGTCACTCAAAAACTGAAATGGAGATCATCAAGGAACTTGCCGATGACGAATCAGCATTTCGTTCTCTGATCAAGTCCTGGTTTGAGCATTCTCCATTGCTCGATGCAATTAAGGAGATCTCCAGACTCGGAGGGCGATTAATGATCACTTCCGACCATGGAAGTCTAAGAGTTCAGGAAGCGAGCAAGGTGGTCGGCGACCGAAATACCAACACCAACCTTAGGTATAAACAGGGAAAGAACCTCAATTATCAGGAAAAGGATGTGATGGAGATCAAAGATCCCGACGCGATCTTTTTACCCAAACCAAATGTGAGTACGAGATACATCTTTGCAAGACCAGGTAAGTTCTTTGTTTATCCAAATAACCTCAATCACTTTGTGAACTACTTTAAGAATACCTTTCAGCATGGTGGGATCTCTATGGAGGAAATGATGATTCCCTTTGCTTTATTCTCATCCAAGAAAAGCTAAATGGAGTATTCACTGCATGAGCTTGAAAGTGCAGCAGACTGGGTGCTGAGTAAGGGCAACAAAATGATCGCCTTTAAAGGAGACCTTGGTGCGGGCAAGACAACCCTCATCAAAGCGATATGCAAAAAGCTCGGCGTTGAGGGTAGTTTGAGCAGCCCGAGCTTTTCACTGGTAAATGAATATGAATCGACAGGCGGCACTGTCTTTCACTTCGACTTTTATCGCCTTGAAGTACCAGAAGAAGCACTTGATTTTGGGGTTGAGGAGTACTTTGCTTCAAATGCCTACTGCTTAATGGAGTGGCCTGATAAAATTGGTCCTTACTTGCCCGAAGAGACCTTGTGCATCAGTATTTCAGACCTTGGCGCTCACATGAGGCGGCTTGAGCTTTGCTGAAAGCTTGCTACTCCCATTTAAAGGCCGTATTTTTGAATAATGGAGGATTCAAAGGAGATGCTTAAAAGCCTGTCGAAGCAGGCTGCGTTCATGCCAAAGGAGCAATTGCAGGAGGTTGAAGCCTCCGATCGTGAACTTTTCATTGGCCTTCCAAAAGAAACATCATTTCAGGAGAATCGAGTCGCTCTCACACCAGAGGCTGTGGGGGTCTTAGTGAATAATGGACATAAGGTTTATGTTGAAACCAATGCTGGAAAAGGAGCCAATTTCCAGGATCATGAGTACAGTGAGGCTGGAGCCAAGATTTGTTACGATGTAAAGGAGGTTTATCAGGCTAACCTGATCCTCAAGGTTGCCCCACCTTCACTTGAAGAGATCGATCTGATGCAAAGCGGGCACTACCTGGTTTCTGCGCTTCAACTTTCTACCATAAGCAGAGATTACTTCAAAAAGCTGATCGACAAAAAGATAACTGCCATTGCCTGGGATTACTATAAAGATGAAGAAGGGATCTTTCCTGTTGTTCGGGCTATGGGAGAGATCGCTGGTACTACCTCTATCCTTGTAGCAGCGGAATTATTGGGCAACTATAAGGGGGGAAGAAAAACCATGCTAGGTGGTATTTCGGGTGTTACCCCAACCGAGGTTATCATCATTGGAGCGGGAACAGTTGGCGAATACGCCACAAGAGCAGCCCTGGGTTTAGGAGCTTCTGTGATGGTCTTCGATGAAAGTACCTATAAATTGAGAAGACTGCAAAATGATATTGGTATCAGGTTGAAGACCTGCACCATTCAGCCTGCTGTGATAGAACGGGCATTAAAAAATGCAGATGTAGCGATCGGAGCCGTTCGCGCAAAAGAAGAAAGAACCCCATGCATTGTAACTGAAAACATGGTTTCAGCCATGAAAGAAGGAAGTGTTATTGTTGATGTGTCAATCGACCAGGGAGGCTGCTTCGAAACCTCCGAGGTAACCAATCATCATGAGCCCACCATGACAAAACACGGGGTCATTCATTACGGAGTACCAAATATTGCAAGTCGGGTGTCGAAAACAGCATCACGTGCGCTGAGCAACATCTTCGCTCCAGTGCTATTGAACTTTGGAGAACACGGGAGCTTCGAAAGTGTTATGAGAAGGTACACTGGCGTGCGAGATGGGGTATATCTATATAACGGAACAGTCACGAATAAAAACCTCGCAGAGGCATTCAAATTTCCGCACAAAAACCTTGAGCTTCTGCTTACCGCCTTTTAAAAAAGCCTTATGTGGAGAAGATGGAGAGCCTACCTGATAGGTGTAGGAATTGGTTGTTTGATCGTTTATTTTACCCTGATCAGAGGGCGTGATAGAGATTTCGATTTTTGGTTTCCTGGCCCCAGAGTGCTTACAGAATTATCTGAAAAGTTTGATGCCAATGATTCAACGACGGTCTGCTGGTTGAATTGCATGCAGATCTTTCCTTCTGACCTTGAACTCCTTTGGGAGGAAGCAAGCGTGAACTTCTCAAAGAGTGAAGTGCGTGCCCAACCTCAAACTTATTACGTAAACCTTTCCATTGAAAACAAAGGTGACTTTGAATTCTGTTTTCAAATAGATTCCGAAATAGCCCGAATAACGAACATTCGTTCAAGCCAAAAAACTGAAGACTGTGACTGTCCCAAATAGAGCATTATTTGTTGAAGAACTAGAAGATCTTGGATCATTTGATGAGCTGATAAAGCATCATTTTGGAGAGAATAGAAAACTCTTCATTCTCTGCGATGAGAATACTCAGGAATACTGTTTGCCTTTACTTGACAATACATTTGGTGGCCAGCTGGCCGAGGCTGAGCTCATTCTTGTAGAAGCCGGTGAAGCTTCTAAATCAATTGAGGTTTTTGAAGGGATCTGTGAGACCTTACTTGACCTGGGTGCTGATCGCTCTGCAATTCTCATCAACCTGGGAGGTGGAGTAGTTACAGACCTCGGTGCATTTGTTGCGTCCACCTTTAAACGTGGAATTGACTTCATCAATATCCCAACTAGCTTACTTGCAATGGTTGATGCCGGCTGGGGAGGAAAAAATGGGATAAACCTGGGAGTTCATAAAAATCAAATTGGGACATTTAACCTTCCCGGTTTGACCATTCTATGCCCAGTGTTTCTTACTAGCTTAAGTGATGAGGAGCTTTTGAACGGTAAAATAGAGATGCTTAAGCATGGGCTGATCGCAGATGCAGAGCACTGGGATCGGATAGATAAAGAGTCAATCCCTTCCCTTGAGGAGATCAAAAAGAGCATTTCTATCAAAACAGAAATTTGCGAAAAAGATCCGCTGGAAAAAGGACTACGAAAGAAGTTGAATTTCGGTCATAGCGTGGGACACGCCTTTGAAGCTTTCTATGCTGAGAAAGGAAAACCAATAGCTCATGGAAGGGCAGTGGCTGCGGGTATCATCTGCGAATCCTTTCTTTCAAAGAAGATAGGATTGAACGAAGATGCACTTGAAAAGATCAGTGATAAACTGACTGCTTTTCATAGAAAGCTTGATTTTTCATCTGCTGACTTTGATAAGATCATCTTCTTTATGCAGAGCGATAAAAAGAAACGTGGAAAATCCATGAACCTTAGCTTGATCAGTAAAGCCGGACAGGCAAAAATTGATCAGGATCCTAATGATCAAGAATTTATCGCTTCACTTGAATTCTATTTAAATCTCAGATTTTGACTTTAGTCCTTCAAAAACGAAGTGATGACCTAAGGGCTAAGATCAGCCTACCTTTATCAAAAAGTCTGTCTAACAGATTGCTCATTATCAAGAGCTTCTGTTCAACGATCAGTCAAAGGGATGTTGCCAACTGTGAAGACTCCAAAGTTCTTTTTGAAGCCTTGGAATATGGTATAGGCACCATAAATGTGGGTCATGCGGGCACCCCTTTCCGCTTCTTACTCGCCTATTATGCCTATCAGGGATTACCACTTATTCTGGATGGGAGTAGCCGAATGAGGGAGCGCCCAATTTCCGAATTGGTAACTGCACTGGAAGCTTTAGGCGCTGAGCTCGAATACCTCGGAGAAATTGGATATCCGCCAATAGCGATTCGCTCTGGCATCAAAGAAGGAGGAGAAATTGAGCTTGACCTTTCGAGAAGTAGCCAGTTTGCCAGTGCGTTGCTACTCATTGCGCCTTATCTCAGGGGAGGACTAAAGATCAATTATCAGAACCTTGTTTCTGAGTCCTACTTACAGATGACCATAGAGATGATGAAGTTTTTTGGTGCCGATGTGTCCTGGCAGCCAGGAAGCCTCACAGTGAAACCTGGTGGATACACAGAACGGCCCTATGAACTAGAATGTGACTGGAGTGCAGCAAGCTATTTTTATTGCTTGTTGAGTCTGTCAGAACAAGGCGAGCTCAGAATGAATGGTTTAAACCCAGAAAGTCTTCAGGGAGATCGAGCGATCCTTGAGCTTTTTTCTGACCTGGGTGTGGAGAGCAGCTTTGAAAAAGGAGAGCTGATCATTAGCAGAACTACTGATAAACGAGAGATCGATGCTGACCTAAGTGCAACACCAGACATTGTTCCTTCGGTGCTAGTTGCTTGCTGCGGAGTGCCTGGAGTGCATAAAATTAGAGGAGTAAGCCATTTGCAGTATAAAGAGAGCGATAGACTTAGAGTACTTCGAGATCATTTTTCCCAATTGAATGTTTCATTAGAAGTTGAGACCGATGAAGTGACAATTGATACTCGCCATTTTAGTGCAAATGCGAATTTTGTCATTGATACAGCCAATGACCATAGAATGGCAATGTCTTTGGCTTGTTTGGTTCTTTTGAATGGAAGTCTCAAAGTTGAAAATGAGGAAGTGGTAGAGAAGTCCTTTCCGGAGTTTTGGAAAGAGATCTCTCCTTTGCTAATAGTGAATGATGCTTAAAAAAGGTACAAAGCTTTATAGTATAATGAAAATGAGGTGTCCTAAATGTCAGGAGGCCCCGCTATTTAATGATCCAAACCCCTACAATCTTTCCAGGGTTTTTGATATGCCCAAAACCTGTCCGAATTGTGGACAGCGATATGAGCTAGAACCAGGCTTTTATTATGGCGGAATGTATGTGAGTTATGCTCTTGGGGTGGCCTGGGGAGTGGCAGTCTTTGTTGCGATCAATATTCTGTACCCCGCTTACAGCCTGGAGCTTTACCTGATCCTTACAGGGCTTACCATGTTGATCCTAACACCTTTGTTCTTTAGATTATCCAGGGCAATTTGGATCAACTTCTTTGTAAACTACGATGAGAAGGCTGCCGAGGAAAAGAGTAATCCTTAGTTCTATTTTAGGCAAATAGTTTATTTTCGACAAAAGCCCGAAATGAAACTGCGTATTTTCTCTTACCTAATAGGTGTTTTGGTCCTATCCATAACTGGATGTGATAGCCCAGTGGAAGAATTCATCGAAGAGCCCGCACCGAATACAGGTTCATGTTGGGAGTGTGATCAGCTCGATCCCATTAATTCATCCGGAAAGAGGCTGTCATCAGCGCTTATTTCAGGCTACTACAATTACATCGAGACCAACTATTTTTACGATGACCAGGATCGCTATATTGGTTGGGAGGAGATCGACTACCTTCTTGATACATATCAAAGTGAGACCTTCATTTATGATGCTCAGGGAGACCTCTTTGAGGTACAATATTTTGATGGAGTAGATACATTCTATACACCCGCATATTATTTGGAGACCAGCGATACCATATATCGTACCTATGATCTACTTGAGTACAGATATGCTAAAGCGGACGATGATCAAATTCCGGAGTTGGTGGTGGAATATGACGACTATGATTACCTCAATGAATGGCAACGCTTTATCTATGTTGAGGTGGCAGATGGAGAGTATGAGATATTAAATGTTTTTGACGGAGATACCACATTCTATCAAAAGTTCACCATAGACGACGCGGGTCGAATTCTTTCTTACACCGATGATGCTTCATTTGAGTCTATTTATTATAAGTACTTCGGAGATCTCGTGAATCCATATCCCCAGAATCCTTACCCCAGCTGGCTCCCATATGTAGAACAATTCCGTCTTGATCCAAGCGCTGACTTTGCCAAGGTACTCTATAATGGTGACCTTCCGCAGATGTTGGTGGATCCAAATGGAAATACCGAAACGGATACCCTCTATTTCAAATACGAGAATTTCTAAGAATCATTTTTGAGGGCTTAAATGTCATTTTTGATTTGACCAAAAAAGTATGATTGAAGTGAACAAGCCTTTTTATTCAGTGATTTTCGTCCTATTGCTGATTGCGTGCAATAGCGAAAAGAAGCCCATTGATGCAAAAAAAGAGGCCACGAACACAAAGGTTGAGACAAGTTCCGTTGAGCTGATCCAATTTGGACAACAACTAGAAGATACCTCTTTGAAATTTGAGATTGAAGTTCCATCCACTGGGAGATATCGCCTATCAATTTCAGGCTCAGATTGTGATAGTTGTAAAGTATGGGTGGAAGATTACATCCATAACAAGGATGACCGAACTTACGATATCACTGGGAGGCTATATCCTATCGACGGATCGACTTTTGTTGATGGGAGTCCACTAGCTGCAGGAAAACACCCAATGCGATTACATGTGGAGGGAGCATTCCGTATTGATGAGCTAAGATTTGAGCTAATACAGGCTGAACTTCAAACCAGAAACTTCCTTAAGCAGAACATGTCGGGAGACGAATGGAAACTTGTTTGGTCTGATGAATTTGAAGGAACTGGTTTACCAGACTCCAACAAGTGGTCTTACAACATTGGCAACTGGGGATGGGGGAATAACGAGCCTCAGTATTATACGAATGCCAGAGTTGAAAATGCCCGGCAAGAAAACGGAAATCTGATCATTGAAGCTCGCAAGAATGATATGGGTGAAGAATGGACCTCTGCGAGAATTACAACGGCTGGAAAGGTGTCATTTACTTACGGGAAAATTGAGTTCAGAGCCAAAGTGCCAGAAGGAAGAGGAACCTGGGCCGCTGGCTGGTTACTCGGAGATGCTTATCAGGATGAACTCTCATGGCCATATTGTGGTGAAATTGATGTACTGGAATGTGTGGGCTATGAAATTGATGATAAAACAGGTTCTGGGCTAAACCATGCCACCTGCCATACGCGTAGCTATTACTTTAAACAGGGCAATCAAATTGGGGCTGAGATCGCCGTGGACAGCATGAACACAAAATTTCATGTTTACGCTATCGAGTGGGACAAAGACGGCATTCATGCCTTTTTGGATGGTGAGAAATATTATACCTACGACAAAACAGCAAATGAACTGGAATGGCCTTTCAATCAACCGCAGAACATCATTCTGAATCTTGCTGTTGGAGGCGGATGGGGTGGTTTAAAAGGCATCGACCAGAGTTATGAGCGTCATCAGTACATCATCGACTATGTAAGGGTATACGAAAGGATCTAAGCCCTATCCCAGCCAACCTCTTCTATCCAGGCTTCTATATTGTATTGCCTCAGCAAGGTGATGACTCTGTATGAGCTCACTCTTTTCCATATCGGCGATGGTTCGGGCAACCTTTAAGATCCTTGCATAAGAACGAGCACTTAAGCCCAGATGTTCCATGGCCTTTCTCACGATGGCTTTTCCGGCTTCATCAATTTGACAGTAGTCTTCGATCATTTTGGGCGGGAGTTGGGAATTTGAATAGAGTCCGCTAAGTCCATTAAAACGTTGTTTTTGTATTTGTCTACAGGCAATGACCCTCTCTCGAACATCCTCACTTTTTTCCAAACTGCTGCGATCAGCAAGCTCGTCGAAATTGATGGGGTTCACCTCTACGTGCAGGTCAATCCTATCCATTAGTGGACCTGATATCTTGTTGAGGTACCTTTTGACCGCTTGTTCAGAATCTTTATTCTCTGTTTCAGGGTCATAAAACTCACCTGAGGGAGAAGGATTCATAGAAGCCACCATCATAAAGCTGGCCGGGTAGGTAACTGAGAAACGCGCCCTGGAGATACACACTTCGCGATCTTCCAATGGTTGACGCAGAACTTCAAGCACCTGGCGCTGAAATTCTGGCAGTTCGTCCAGAAAAAGCACACCATTGTGAGCAAGGGAGATCTCTCCGGGCTGAGGGTTGCTTCCTCCTCCAACGAGTGCGACATTACTGACCGTGTGATGAGGAGAGCGAAAAGGTCTTTGTTGTATCAAAGAGCTCCGATCACCAAGTAAGCCTGCCACAGAATGGATCTTTGTGGTTTCGAGTGCTTCTTCCATACTAAGAGGGGGGAGGATGCCCGGGAGCCGCTTTGCGAGCATGGTTTTACCAACGCCGGGCGGACCGATCATTAAAATGTTGTGCCCTCCTGCTGCTGCAATCTCCAGGGCTCTTTTAGCAGATTCCTGACCTTTCACATCAGCGAAATCAAGCAGATCCTTATTCAATGCTCCGTTTTGCTCAAACTCAGGCTTAAAAACATAGGACTTCAAGTGATTGTGACCATCAAAATGAGAAATCACCTCTTTTATATGTTCAGCTGGCAGAATTTGAATTCCATCTACCATAGATGCTTCAGCAGCATTTGCTTTTGGCAGAATAAGGCCTTTGAATCCTTCTTTTCTGGCTTGAACAGCGATGGGTAAAGCTCCTTTGATGGGTCTTATTCCTCCATCAAGTGATAGCTCACCCATGATCACATAGTCTTCAAGGTCGTCTGCCTCTATTTGTCCAGAAGCAGCTAAGATCCCAATGGAGAGGGGAAGGTCGTAAAAACTGCCTTCTTTTTTGATATCGGCCGGAGCCATATTGATGATCACCTTTTTCCCGGGCATTTTATGTCCGGCGCTCTTAAGCGCTGCTTCAATGCGGTCTTCACTCTCTTTTACCGCATTATCGGGCAAACCTACAAGGCGTAGTTTGCTTCCTTTTTTAGCGAAGACCTCAATGGTGATCTTTTGGGCATCGATCCCAAAAACGGCACTGCCGTAAGTCTTAACTAGTTTATAATCTGTGCTTTCTTTTATTTCATTTAAGACGAGCTCATTCATTACTTCATTGAATTCCGTCAGTCTCCATGCTGCGGTCAATCTTTTTGACCAAGCCCTGAAGTACTTTTCCGGGCCCTAGTTCGGTGAAGTGACCGGCACCATCTTCGATCATTTTTTGGACAGATTGTGTCCATCGAACGGGTGCTGTGAGTTGACTGATGAGGTTTTGTTTGATTTGATTTGGGTCGGTCACTGCTTCAGCCACCACATTTTGGTAAACCGGGCAGATCCCAGAATTAAAGTTCGTTCCTTCTATCGCTGATTCAAGCTCATCTTTTGCAGGAGCCATCAAAGGTGAGTGAAAAGCACCACCAACGGGTAGTATCAGTGCACGTCTGGCTCCGGCCTCTTTGAGTGTTTCACAGGCTGCTTCAACAGCAGTATAAGCACCACTGATCACAAGCTGCCCCG
>CBFHWY010000017.1:0-40153 GCA_965659675.1 Salibacteraceae bacterium
AGCGTTTACAGTCATACGAGCTATAATCTAAAAATCATTAATGGGAAGATCACAAGAATCGTTCAGTAAGAAAGAAAAAGAGAAAAAACGCTTAAAAAAGCGTAAAGAGAAACAAGCGAAAAAAGAGGCTCGCAAAGCAGAGCCCAAAGAGTCAAGTCTCGAAGACATGATCGCTTATGTAGATGAGTACGGTAATATCACTGATACTCCGCCAGATCCGGCCAAAAAAGAAAAAGTCAAAGCTGAGGATATCGTCATTGGAATTCCGAAAAAAGAAGAGCAGGACGTGGATCCGATCAGAAAAGGCAAGGTTGAATTCTTCAACGACGAAAAGGGATTTGGTTTCATAAAAGAGAACGATACTGGAGAAAAGTTCTTCTTTCACATCAGCAGTACAACTGAAGATGTTTACGAAAACGACAAGGTAGAGTACGAAGTTGAGCAAGGTCCAAAAGGACTGAATGCTGTTCGGGTCAAGAAGATATAGCCTTAGGGTATAGAGGCTAGGGAATAGGAGCTAGGAGTTAGGGCTAGGGGCTAGATCAGCGTGTTTGTCTTTGTTGAATGAGGAGTTCTTTCATTCAATGTGATTTGCTATGTATCTTTAAGGCTGTAAACCTTCTTGCTAATGAATCGTCTTAGTAAAGCTAAGCCTGAGAATAGATGAAAAAGCGATTCAGCATCATACTTATATTGGCTCTGCTCACCATCAGCGCCACTATCGATCTTAATGATCTTTTTCAGTATGAAGCACTGACAGCTCCAGACTATATTCTAGACGACAACACTCCAGCTGACAACCAGATCAGCAATGCGGCTGCCACCCTGGGACGAGTCCTGTTTTACGATAAAAAACTAAGCTTATTTGATAATGTAGCATGTGCTAACTGTCATATGCAAGAATTTGGTTTTAGTGATACCGCCCGACTAAGTCTAGGCTTTGACGGAGGAAGAACGGGGCGACATTCGATGCGACTATCTCATGCCAGATTTGCGGATGAGGCGCGATTCTTTTGGGATGAACGCGTGGCTTCGTTGGAGGAGCAAAGTACGGAGCCCATTCAAGATTTCATAGAAATGGGTTTCTCTGGTTCAAACGGACAACCTGCTTTTGATTCCCTGGTCAACAAATTATCGGGTATTGATTATTACAATGCCCTATTCAATTTGTCTTTTGGCGATTCTCAAGTCACCGAACACCGCATACAGAAAGCACTGGCTCAATTTGTTCGCAGTATTCAGAGCTTTGATTCAAAATATGACCAGGGGCGTGCACAGGTAAATATTGATCAGGATGAATTCCCGAATTTTAGTGATGAAGAAAATCTTGGTAAAGAACTTTTCCTGACTCCACCAGCATTAGGGGGAGCAGGCTGCGGTGGCTGCCATGCACCACCTGAGTTTGATATTGACCCCAATTCTCGCAACAATGGTGTGATAGAAGATGCCAAGGACTCCAACTTGACCGACTTTAACAATACCCGCTCTCCAAGTTTAAGGGATCTTTTTAATCCATCAGGAAATTTAAACGGTCCATTAATGCACAATGGGAATTTCAGTCGAATGATCGATGTGATCGATCATTATGACGCTATCTCTACAGACCAGCAAAACCCGAACCTTGACTTACGCTTAAGGGGACCCGGGGGAATGGGTCAGCAACTAAATCTAACCCAAGCTGAGAAGGATGCACTCATCGCTTTTTTGAAGACGCTTACCAGTAATGACCTTTACACTGCAGAACAGTGGTCCGATCCTTTCGATGTTAATGGTGATCTTGATTGGGCCGACATCAATACCTCGGCATTTATTGAGTCTGACGCTGTGCTCAGAGTATATCCAAACCCAGTGCTCAATCGTTTAGTGATAGAACCTGGTTCTGGCATAGCTAATATCAGCATCTATGATGCAACAGGGAAAATACTTTGGTGGAAAGACAAGCTAAGCGGTAAATCTCAAATCGATGCCAGCCAATTTCCCTCCGGCATACTGCTTATCTCGATAGAAAAAGAGGGTAGCAAAAGACTCCTAAAACGAATCAAAGCTTAAGTCAAATATAACTGACATCTATATCTTGCGGGCATACCTCCGCTTTGCTTCAGCAGGTAAACTTGCAACTTGTGGCTTGTAGCTTGTAGCTTGTAGCTTGTAGCTTGTAGCTTGTAGCTTAAACTACCTATTCTTCATAGCAACGAACTCACGCTCGTTGTAACCTTGATAAACCTGACGTGGTCTTCCGATCGGCTCACCATTTTCACGCATTTCTTTCCATTGCGCGATCCATCCTGGTAGGCGGCCCAATGCAAACATCACAGTGAACATCTCTGTTGGGATTCCGATGGCACGATAAATGATTCCAGAGTAGAAATCAACATTTGGATAAAGCTTTCTTTCTACGAAATATTCATCCTCCAATGCTCTTTCTTCAAGGCCTTTTGCGATATCTAGTACAGGGTCATTAACACCCAGGTTACTCAACACCTCATCAGCTGCCTTCTTAATGATCTTAGCTCTTGGATCAAAGTTCTTGTAAACTCGGTGACCGAAGCCCATCAATCGGAATGGGTCATTTTTATCTTTTGCTTTATCGAGGTACTTCTCAACATTACCACCATCTCTTCTAATGGCCTCAAGCATTTCAATCACAGCTTGATTCGCTCCACCATGCAGTGGACCCCAAAGGGCGCTCACACCAGCTGAAATGGATGAATACAAACTTGCATGTGATGATCCTACTATCCTTACCGTTGAGGTTGAACAGTTCTGTTCGTGCTCAGCATGAAGGATCAATAATTTATTTAGCGCATCTTCTACAACCGGATCTACATGGAATGGCTCAGTAGGTACGGCAAACATCATCTTCATGAAGTTCCCGCAGTAGCTCAATGCGTTGTCTGGGTAATTTACAGGCTGTCCTTTTGAGTTTTTGAATGCCCATGCTGCAAGTGTTGGCATCTTGGCCAAAAGTCGAATGATGCTCAACTTCACTTCGCTTTGAGAACGGTTTGGATCAAGTGAATTTGGATAGAACGCGGTCAGTGAACTCACAAGAGCCGAAAGAACACCCATAGGATGTGCAGAGGAAGGAATACCATCAAGAATGTTTTTGATCTCTTCATGCACGAGCGTATGATGCTTCACATCATTCACCCACAAATCGTATTCCTCTTTGTTTGGAAGCTCACCAAAGATGATGAGGTAGGCTACCTCTAAGAATTCAGCTTTTTCGGCAATTTGTTCTATGGGATAACCGCGATAACGCAGGATACCGTTTTCTCCATCGAGATAAGTGATAGAACTTTGCGTTGAACCAGTATTTTTAAAACCAGGATCAAGGGTGATCAAACCCGACTGAGCTCGCAACTTACTTATATCAAGTGCCATCTCATTTTCTGTTCCTTCTACTACTGGTAATTCAATAACCTTTCCGTCTATCCTTAACTCTGCCGTTTTTCCCATTTTCTTATCTCAAATTTTCGCGTGATCAATTAAGACAGCCCTGAATAGAAATTGTTCGATAGCCGCCTTTGCGCGAATTTAACGTTTTAAAATCGCTTTTCCTAATGTGATAACCGTTAAATAAACTTGAATTCCTTGCCAGGGTATTTGGCCAAAGAACCAAGTTCTTCTTCGATCTTCAACAATCGGTTATACTTTGCAATTCGGTCACTTCGTGAAGCTGACCCAGTTTTGATCTGGCCCGTATTAAGTGCTACTGCAAGATCAGCGATCGTTGTATCTTCTGTTTCCCCAGAACGGTGGCTCATTACCGAGGTGTAAGTATTGCGATGAGCGAGATCAACCGCATCAATGGTCTCACTTAAGGTGCCGATCTGATTCACTTTAACCAGAATAGAGTTTGCCACCCCTTCATTAATTCCTCTGGCCAATCGCTCAGTGTTGGTCACAAACAGATCATCTCCCACCAACTGTACTTTTTTACCCAGGGCACTGGTCAACTTGGCCCAGCCATCCCAATCGTCTTCTGCAAGGGCATCTTCGAGCGAAACGATCGGATACTTTGAAGTCCATTCAGACCAGTAGTCTACCATTTCTTCTGAACTCAGTTCTTTGCCATCAGACTTGTGGAAGATATACTTCGCTTTCTTCTCATCGTACATTTCTGAGCTTGCAGCATCCATGGCGATGTAGATATCTTCTCCCGGCTTGTAACCTGCAGATTCAATGGCTTTCAGCACATATTCGATGGCTTCTGTATTGGACTGTAAATTCGGTGCAAATCCGCCTTCATCGCCAACATTGGTTGAATACGAACCCGCTTTCAAAACCTTTTTTAGATGGTGAAATACCTCAACACCCATTCTCAATGCATCAGAAAAAGTGTCTGCATTGGTGGGCATGATCATGAATTCCTGGAAGTCGATCTTGTTATCAGCATGAGCACCTCCATTGAGGATGTTCATCATAGGCACAGGCAGGGTAGTTGAGTTCACCCCTCCAACGTATCGATAAAGCGGAAGGCCGTGCTGCATGGCCGCTGCTTTGGCTACCGCTAAAGATACGCCCAGCATAGCGTTGGCCCCTAAATTTGACTTATTGTTAGTTCCATCCAGCTGCAGCATGATCCCATCTATCCCACGTTGATCAAAGATCGGCAGGCCTGTCAATTCCTGGTTGAGCACTTCGTTCACGTTATTCACTGCCTGAAGCACTCCTTTACCCATATAAACTCCTTCATCGCCATCTCTGAGCTCCACAGCCTCATGGATACCTGTAGATGCTCCTGAGGGCACAGCAGCGATCCCAGCAGCCCCTGTGTCAGTGTATACCTCTACCTCAATGGTGGGATTTCCACGAGAATCGAGAATTTGTCTTGCCTGGATATTCGAAATAAAGCTCATAATTAATTGGTGTTTTCTTTAAGGAGGTCTATGAATTCATTGAACAGATATCTTGAGTCATTTGGCCCTGCCGAGGATTCTGGGTGATATTGAACAGAGAAGACTGGTTTGTTCTTTACCCTAATTCCAGCTACCGTATCATCATTTAAATGAATATGCGTGAGTTCTACGTTCGCTTGCTCATCCAAACTCTTTCGGTCCACCACAAAGCCATGATTTTGGGAAGTCACTTCACATTTTCCCGTAAGAAGGTTTTTGATCGGGTGGTTCACTCCGCGATGCCCGTTAAACATTTTTGATGTTTTGAGTCCAAGTGCCAGCGAAAGGATCTGATGTCCTAAACAGATACCAAAGCCTGGTTTGTCACTATCGAGGATCTGCTTCACTGTCTCTATCTGGGCGGGCATAGCAGAGGGGTCTCCTGGGCCGTTCGACAGCATAAACCCATCGGGTTGCCATTCCATCATTTCATCAAAGCTGACATCATGCGGGAATACCTTCAGGTAGCAACCGCGCTCCACAAGGCAGCGCAAAATATTCTTCTTTACGCCAAGGTCCAATACGGCCACTTTAAATTTGGCCTCTTCGGATCCCATGGTGAAGGCTTCTTTGGTGCTTACTTTGCTAGAAAGCTCCAGACCTGCCATTGAAGGAACCTCTTTTAGCCTTTTCATTAACTCATCTGGATCGGTGATCTCAGATGAAATTGCTGCATTCATGGCTCCTTTATCCCTAATATGACGCACTACCGCCCTTGTATCCACATCAGAGATCCCCACCTTACTGTTGTCTTCGAAGTATTGCTGAATTCCTGCACTAGCCGAAGGTCTTGAAAAAACCTCTGAGAATTTCTTACAAACGAGCCCTGCGATCTTGATATCCTCAGACTCGATCTCTTCATCGTGTACCCCATAGTTCCCGATGTGAGAAGGGGTCATTAAAAGGATCTGACCGTAGTAACTCGGGTCGGTGAATATCTCTTGGTATCCGGTCATTCCGGTATTGAAGGCGATCTCACCTGTGGTTGTGCCGATCTTGCCTGCTGCTCTACCTTCAAAACAGGTTCCATCTTCCAGAACTAAGATCGCTTTATTATTCTCCTCACTCATGCTACAAAAAAATCAAAAAAAAGGGGATAAAGCACCTGGCTCATCCCCTCAAAATATCAACTTGCTAATGGATAATTAGTCTTTCTTATCCTTATCAGCTTCAGCATCTTCGTCTTTGCTCTCAGGGGCTTTTTCTTCCGCTTTTGGCTCTTCCTTCTTAGCCTCCGCTTTTGGGGCTTCCTCTTTCGCTTCTGCTTTCGGCTCCTCTTTCTTGGCTTCTGCCTCTGGAGTCTCCTCTTTAGCCTCAGCTTTTGGCTCCTCTTTCTTAGCTTCTGCCTTTGGAGTCTCCTCTTTAGCCTCAGCTTTTGGGGTTTCCGCTTTCGCCTCAGCAGCTTTTGCCTCTTCTTTTACCTCGGCCTTTGGAGCCTCAGTTGCTTGGGCTTCTTCCTGCTTAGCTTCAGTTTTTGGAGCCGCATCAGAAGTTTTTGCCTTTCCGCCTCCGCGACGTCTTCTGCTCGATTTCTTTTTGGTTTCGTTGCCGTACAACTCGTTGAAGTCAACCAGCTCGATCATCGCGGTCTCAGCGCCATCGCCCTGACGGAATCCAGTTTTGATGATCCTGGTATATCCTCCAGCTCGCGACATCACTTTAGGAGCAACTTCACGGAAAAGTTCAGTTACATGCTCCTTGCTTTGAAGTGTCGAAAAAACAAGACGACGACTGTGAGTAGTGTCTGTCTTCGACTTTGTGATGATCGGTTCAATGAACATACGCAAAGCTTTCGCCTTGGCCACTGTTGTATTGATCCTCTTATGTTCGATCAGTGAGCACGCCATATTCGAAAGCATCGCTTTTCTGTGACTCGCTGTTCGGCTTAAGTGATTGTGTTTCTTATTGTGTTTCATTTCCTAGCCCTTCTAAGACAATTACTTGTCTAGTTCCAACTTGTATTTGCTGAGGTTCATTCCGAAAGAAAGACCCTTTGATTCTACAAGGTCCTCTAGCTCAGTAAGAGACTTCTTACCGAAGTTTCTGAACTTCAACATGTCATTCTTATCGTATTGTACCAGATCTCCCAATGTTTCGATCTCTGCTGCTTTGAGGCAGTTAAGAGCTCTAACAGATAGATCAAGGTCAACTAGTTTAGTTTTTAGCAACTGACGCATGTGAAGTGAGGTTTCATCAAACTCCTCTTCAGCAGCTTTCTCTTCAGTATCCAAAGTGATCTTCTCATCAGAGAACAACATAAAGTGATGGATAAGAATAGTTGCAGCTTCTTTAAGTGCTTCTTTTGGATGAATGGATCCATCCGTTTCGATCTCAAAGATTAATTTTTCGTAGTCAGTCTTTTGTTCAACACGATAGTTCTCAATCGAGTATTTTACATTTCTGATCGGTGTAAAGATTGAATCGATGGCAATCTCACCAATAGCAGCTTCGCTATTCTGATTCTCTTCTGACGGAACATATCCTCTTCCCTTGTCGATCACCAATTCGATGTTTAGCTCAACTGACTCGTCCATGTTAGCGATCACATGATCAGGGTTCAATACCTGGAAAGCGCTAGTGAACTGTCCGATATCACCTGCAGTGAAGCTACTCTTTCCTTTCACCTGAACACTCACTCTTTCCATGTTCGTGTCCTGGATCTGCTGCTTAAATCGAACCTGCTTCAGATTAAGGATGATCTCCGTAACATCTTCGATCACTCCTTTAACGGTGCTGAATTCGTGATCTACTCCTTCGATCTTGATCGCTGTGATAGCAAAACCTTCCAGTGAAGAAAGAAGAATTCTTCTAAGTGAATTTCCTATGGTGATCCCATAACCCGGTTCAAGTGGACGGAACTCAAACTGTCCTACCTTGTCATTCGAGTCGATCATGATGACCTTATCAGGTCTCTGAAAATCTAAAATTGCCATTTCTTTTTCTTGTTTAGGTTCTTACTTAGAATAAAGTTCTACGATCAACTGTTCCTTGATATTCTCAGGAATATTCTCTCTGTGCGGATCGTTCAAATATGTTCCTTCTTGCGCGCTTGGATCAAATTCCAACCAATCAAATTTCGACGTGTCTGAATTCGCCAATGACTCAGTGATCGCGATCAAAGATTTTGACTTTTCACGAACCGCTACTTTATCACCTGGTCGCAGGTTAAATGAAGGAATATTCACCACTTCACCATTCACAGTGATGTGTCTGTGAGAAACCAACTGTCTGGCTCCTCTTCTCGTTGGAGAGATTCCCATTCTAAAAACGGTATTATCCAAACGAGCTTCACAAAGTTGAAGAAGGTTTTCACCTGTAATCCCCTTACGACGAGAAGCCTTTTCAAATAAATTGCGGAATTGACGCTCGAGAATACCATAGGTATACTTTGCTTTTTGCTTCTCAGCAAGCTGCACGGCATATTCCGATTGCTTCATTCTCCTCTTGTTCGGTCCGTGTTGGCCGGGAGGATAATTCTTTCTTTCCAGTGCTTTATCTGGTCCAAAGATCGGGTCTCTGAACTTTCTAGCGATTTTCGATTTTGGGCCTCTATATCTTGCCATTCTCTACTTCTTTCTACTTTCTACTTTCTATTCTTTACTCAGTACTTTCTACTTCGTAATTAGACTCTTCTTCGTTTAGGTGGACGACATCCATTGTGTGGCATTGGTGTCACATCAACGATTTCAGTAACCTGGATTCCAAGATTATGAATCGTACGGATCGCAGATTCTCTTCCTGAACCAGGACCTTTAACGAATACCTTCACTTTTCTTAGTCCAAGGTCGTGTGCTACCTTAGCACATTCTTCTGCGGCTACCTGTGCAGCGTAAGGAGTGTTCTTCTTTGAACCTCTGAATCCCATCTTTCCAGCGGATGACCACGAGATCACCTGACCTTTTGCATTGGTCAATGTAATGATCACATTGTTAAATGTGGCCTGGATGTGGGCTTCCCCGGTGGCGTCAACTTTGACTTTACGCTTTTTTCCTCCTGTCTTTGCCATATCAATGATTATTTACCTACCTGCTTCTTATTAGCAACTGTCTTTCTTTTTCCTTTACGCGTGCGGCTATTGTTCTTAGTACGCTGTCCTCTCAAAGGCAAACCTGAACGGTGACGAATACCTCTGTAGCATCCGATGTCCATTAAGCGTTTGATGTTCAATTGAACTTCTGATCTTAGAGCACCTTCAACCTTTAGGTCATCATTGATGATCTTTCTGATCTTTGATAGCTCGTCATCATTCCATTCCTGAACTTTCTTACTGTGATCTACGCCAGCCTCAGTGAGGATATTTTCGGACGTTCTTCTTCCGATTCCGAAAATATAGGTCAAACCAATGACCCCTCTTTTGTTTTTTGGTAGATCTACTCCTGCAATTCTCGCCATTATCCTTGCCTTTGTTTAAACTTAGGATTCTTTTTATTGATCACGTAAACGCGACCTTTTCGTTTCACAATCTTGCAGTCTTCGCTGCGCTTTTTTACCGATGCTCTAACTTTCATAGTTTCTTATTTGTATCGATACGTAATTCTCCCTTTGGTAAGGTCATATGGAGACATCTCCACTTTCACCTTATCGCCAGGTAATATTTTAATGTAATACATGCGCATCTTTCCTGATATGTGCGCAGTAATAATATGGCCATTCTCCAACTCCACTCTGAACATGGCATTGGACAATGCTTCCACAATTGTTCCGTCTTGTTCTATGCTGGCTTGTTTTGCCATAATATCATTTATTGTTCAGTACTTCTTCGATAAAACTAAATGTCGAAAGGATCTCTGCCTCACCTTTTCGAACCACAACATCGTGTTCGAAATGAGCTGAGACCTTTTTGTCTTTCGTCACTATCGTCCAGCCATCTCGCTCCTGCCTGATCCTTCTATTCTCAAGATTGATCATTGGCTCAATGGCTAAAACCATTCCTTCTTTCAGTTGCTTCCCTCTCCCTCTTTTGCCATAATTTGGCACTTCAGGAGCTTCGTGAAGATCGCTGCCAAGGCCATGCCCTACCAACTCTCTCACTACTCCATATCCATGACGTTCTGCATGGACCTGGATAGCATGACCGATATCGCCTACACGATTTCCGGCCACAGCCTGTTCAATTCCCAGATAAAGCGACTCCTGGGTAACTCGAAGAAGTTCTTTCACTTCACCGCTTACCTCGCCAACCTGAAAGGTATAGGCAGAATCACCGTGGAAACCATTCTTGTAAACTCCACAATCAATGGAAACCACATCGCCATCTCTGAGTTTTTTGCTTCCTGGGATACCGTGAACCACCACCTCATTCGGTGATATGCACAAGGCATTCGGAAACCCGTTATATCCTTTAAAGGACGGCACGGCATCATGGTCTCTGATGAATTCATCAGCAACCTTGTCCAACTCAAGAGGACTTACTCCGGGCTGAATATGCTTCGCAACTTCAGCTAAAGTTTTACCAACAAGCAAAGAACTTTCTCTAATAAGTTCAATTTCTTCTTCTGACTTCAGGCGGATATCACTCATAAACTCAACTGTCCGAATTAAATTCCAACAGCAGTTTGAGACCTTCCTGCGATCTTACCAGACTTCATCAGTCCGTCATAATGTCGCATCAACAGATAACTTTCGATCTGTTGCAAGGTATCGAGGGTAACTCCCACCATAATCAATAAACTCGTTCCGCCATAAAATAGCGCAAATCCTTGACTCACACCTGCAATCATGGCAAAGGCCGGCAAAATTGCAATAATTCCGAGAAATATCGACCCCGGAAGTGTGATCTTTGATAAAATATTGTCTAGAAAATCAGCGGTTTGCTGTCCTGGCTTCACTCCTGGAACAAATCCACCATTTTTCTTTAGGTCGTCTGCCATCTGTTTTGGGTTCACAGTAATGGCTGTATAAAAGTAGGTAAAGGCGATGATCATCACCAGGAACACAAAATTGTACCAGACTCCTGTCATGTCCGCGAAGGTCGCAGCAAAAGAGTTAAAGAACTCCGTATTGAACATTGGTACTGATACAAGCGAAAGCGGTACGAACATAATTGCCTGGGCAAAGATGATTGGCATTACCCCTGCGGCATTAACTTTCAATGGAAGGTATTGACGCGCTCCGCCATACTGAACACTTCCCACGACTTTCTTAGCATAATTCACGGGAACTCTTCTCACCCCTTGCACCAGCAGCACTGTTGCAATGATCACGAGGAGAAGAACAACAAGTTCAACAAGCATGATCACCAATCCACCACCACTGGTAGTTTGAGAATCCCACTCAAATAAGAATGATGTAGGGAATCCCGCAATGATACCGATCATGATGAGTAATGAGATCCCATTTCCAATCCCTTTGTCGGTGATCTTTTCACCCAACCACATCACGAACATCGTTCCAGTGATAAGGATAACGACAGAGGTGATCCAAAAGAGTGAATTGTTCTGTACGATCGCTGATTCAGGAATCTGAGTAGCGATATAACCCGGCGCCTGGGCAGCACAGATCGCAATGGTAAGCAACCTGGTCCACTGAGTGATCTTCTTTCTTCCGCTATCGCCCTCCTTCTGCATCTTCTGAAAAGAAGGAACCGCAATACCGAGCAATTGCATCACAATGGACGCAGAGATGTAAGGCATGATTCCGAGTGCAAATATGGACGCACGTGAAAATGCTCCACCTGCAAAAAGGTTCAGAATAGCCGCTAGTCCTTGTGCATCTGAAGCACTTGCTTGAAGCGCAACAGAATTCACCCCAGGAAGTACAACGAATGATCCAAATCTATAGATCATGATAAATCCAAGCGTGTAGAGGATGCGGTTTCTCAGCTCCTCAATCTTCCAAATATTCGTTAATGTCTCGAAAAACCTCTTCATCAATCAATTATTCTTCCAGGCTCGCTTTACCACCATTCTTTTCGATCGCTTCTTTAGCTGATTTCGAAAAGGCTCCGGCTGTAACATCGATCTTTGCCTTTAGTTCTCCTCTACCGAGGATCTTGAATGCTTCTTTCTTTGAGATCAAACCGTTCTCAACTAGAACTTGTCTATTGATCTCTTTTACTTTCTTCTCGTCTACCAGGATCTGAATCATATCCAGATTGATACCGCGATAGCTCACACGGTTTGGATTGGTAAACCCAAACTTAGGAACTCTACGCTGCAATGGCATTTGACCTCCCTCAAAACCAAGCTTCTTACTGTAACCTGATCTCGACTTCTGACCTTTGTGACCTTTAGTGGAAGTACCGCCTTTGCCGCTACCTTCACCTCGACCTTTTCTGGTCTTATTCTTAACAGAGCCTTTCGCTGGCTTTAGATTATGCAATTCCATATCGCTTACGCTTTAATATCTTCAGTTTGAACAAGGTGTTTTACTTTCCCCACCATTCCAAGGATCTGTGGTGTTGCTTCATGAACAACACTAGCATTCATCTTTCTAAGCCCAAGCGCATGCATGGTGCTTTTTTGTTTGGCTGGACGGCCAATAATGCTGCGAACCTGCGTGATCTTAATTTTCGCCATCTCCTTAATTCTTATCCGTTAAATACTTTTTCCATATCCACCCCTCGGTGATTTGCTACGGTATGAGCATCTCTCATTTCAGAAAGCGCTGTGATCGTAGCTCTAACCACATTGTTTGGATTGGATGATCCTTTTGACTTAGCAAGAACATCGTGAATTCCAACACTCTCAAGCACAGCTCTCATCGCTCCACCAGCAATTACTCCGGTACCATTTGATGCTGGTTTCAAGAAAACTCTTGAACCACCAAATTTCCCTTCTTGTTGATGAGGAATCGTACCATTGATGATAGGAACTTTGATCAAGTTCTTTTTTGCGTCATCTATTGCCTTTGCGATAGCACCGGTCACTTCTTTGGCCTTTCCAAGTCCGTGGCCTACTACACCGTTCTCGTTTCCTACAACAACAATAGCAGAGAATCCAAAAGCACGACCACCTTTGGTCACCTTGGTTACCCTTCTAATGTTCACGAGACGATCTTTAAGTTCAATCTCGCTAGACTTTATTCTTTTAATGTTTGCGTTCGTCATTCCTTAGAATTTAAGACCGGCTTCTCGTGCCGCATCAGCAAATGATTTAACTCTTCCGTGATAGAGGTATCCGTTTCTGTCGAAAACAACCTGCTCGTGACCAGCTTCTTTGGCTTTCTCAGCAAAGAGCTTACCCAGCTTTGCAGCTTGTTCTTTCCCACTTAGTCCCTGAAGGTCCTTTTGAGTTAAACTGGCTGTTCCCATTAGGGTTTTTCCAGCTTCATCGTCAACCAACTGAGCATAAAATTGCTTGTTACTTCTGTAAACAGACAAGCGTGGAAGTTCAGCAGTTCCGAAAAGTTTCTTTCGGATCCTCTTTTTAATTCTTGTTCTTCTCTCTAATTTAGATAGTGACATTATCTCAATTATTTGGCTGCAGCTTTACCTGCTTTTCTTCTAATGTGTTCTCCTTTGAACTTGATACCTTTTCCTTTGTATGGCTCAGGCTTTCTCAACGATCTGATCTTTGATGCCACCATACCCAAGAGTTGCTTGTCGTGAGACTCAATCTTGATCTGTGGATTCTGACCTCTCTCTGATACGGTTTCCAACTTGATCTCTTTCGGTAGTTGGAATACAACATCGTGTGAGAATCCAAGAGAAAGCTCGAGGTTTTGACCTTTAGCATTTGCACGGTAACCTACACCTACAAGCTCAAGCTCATAAACATAGCCTTTGCTCACACCTTCGATCATATTATTGATGAGTGAGCGGTGCAAACCGTGTTGAGCCTTGGTATCCTTCTGCTCATTCTTTCGCTCCACAGTGATGATGTTATCTTCGATCTTCACACCGAGCTTATCAGCAGGAAAGTCCTGACTCAACTCTCCGAGTTTTCCTTTGACGTGTACCGTATTTCCGTCGATCTTGATCTCGACCCCTTCCGGTACTTCTATTATTGCATTTCCTATTCGTGACATCTCAATATCTTAATAAACGTAACACAATACTTCTCCACCGACCTTGTGCTTTCTAGCCTCTTTATCGGTCATCAATCCTCGTGAAGTACTCAATACAGCCACTCCCATTCCATTCAGAACTCTTGGAAGGCTTTCAGAGTTGGCATACTTACGTAAACCAGGACTCGATATTCTCTCCAATTTCTTGATTGCAGGAACTTTGCTGATCGGGTGATACTTCAAAGCGATCTTGATATTCCCTTGTGGACCGTTATCCTCAAACTTATAGTTGAGAATATAGCCTTTATCGAAAAGGATCTTGGTCATTTCCTTCTTCAGGTTTGAAGCTGGAATATCTACCACCTTATGTCTGGCAGCAACCGCATTTCGGATGCGTGTCAGATAATCTGCTATAGGATCTGTAACATTCATTTCTTTATCCTTCTTACTTTAAATTACCAGCTGGCTTTTTTAACTCCAGGGATCAATCCCTTCAAAGCCATTTCTCTAAAAGTCACCCTTGAGATACCAAACTGGCGCATATATCCTCTTGGACGTCCAGTTAGGCTGCAACGGTTGTGTTTTCTAACAGCTGCAGAGTTCTTTGGAAGCTTTTGAAGTGCATCCCAATCTCCGGCTTCTTTCAAAGCTTTTCTTTTTTCCGCATAGCGATCCACAAGCTTTTCTCTCTTGCGTTCGCGTGCTTTCATTGATTCTTTAGCCATAGTTTCTTTAGTTTTTCTTGAATGGTAAACCAAATGCTTTCAGTAACTCAAATGCCTCTTCATTGCTTTCAGCGCTAGTTACCATTGTTATATCATATCCATTGATCTCATTCACGTTATCGATATTGATCTCTGGAAATATGATCTGTTCTTTTACTCCAAGGTTGTAGTTTCCTCTTCCATCGAAGCCTTTAGGGCTAATCCCTCTGAAGTCACGTGTTCTTGGAAGTGCTACAGAGATCAAACGATCAAGGAATTCGTACATTTTATCTCCTCTCAAGGTCACTTTAGCGCCAATAGGCATTCCTTTTCTGACCTTGAAATTTGAAATATCTTTCTTAGACCTCGTAACCATTGCCTTTTGTCCTGCAATAGAACTCATGTCTTCCACAGCAGTTTCAATAAGCTTCTTGTCTGCCACTGCCTTACCAACACCCTGGTTGATCACGATCTTCTCGAGTTTAGGCACTTGCATCACTGAGCTGTACTGAAACTTTTCCTTCAGCTGAGCCGCGATCTCGTCGCGATAGGTCTTCTTTAATCTTGGTTCGTAACTCATGACTTGATTTCTTCTCCTGATTTTTTGGAAATTCTAACCAGCTTACCATCCTTGTCAGCTTTTCTTCCAACTCTGGTAGCATTACCCTGTGCATCGATCACCATCAAATTTGATAGGTGAATAGGAGCTTCCTTTTTTGTGATTCCACCATCTGGACTTTGAGCGCTTGGCTTAGTGTGACGACTAACCATGTTCACACCTTCAACAAGGGCTCTGTTTGAGTCGTGAAGCACTTCAACCACTCGGCCTTCTTTACCCTTTGACTCACCGGCGATCACTTTTACCTGATCTCCTTTTTTTATGTGCAATTTCTTTCTCATCTTAAAGTACTTCTGGTGCTAGTGAAACGATTCTCATAAATTGCTTTTCCCTAAGCTCTCTGGCAACTGGACCGAAGATCCTTGTTCCTCGCATCTCACCAGTTGGGTTCAAAAGAACAACGGCATTGTTATCAAAGCGGATATATGAACCATCCTGTCTTCTAACTTCCTTTTTTGTTCTTACCACAACCGCTCTTGACACAGTTCCTGGCTTTACATTACCAGATGGAATTGCATCTTTAACGGTAACCACAATCTCGTCACCAATACTCGCATATCTGCGCTTGGTTCCACCAAGGACCCTAATACAGAGCACTTCTTTTGCACCACTGTTGTCGGCCACCTCTAATCTCGATTCTTGCTGGATCATTTCCTTTTCCTTTTAATAGCTCTTACTTGGCTTTTTCAATTACTTCCACCAATCTCCAACGCTTTCTCTTACTCAGAGGGCGTGTCTCCATGATTCTTACTGTATCCCCAGCTCCGCATTCTTCTTTCTCGTCATGTGCCATGAATTTTTTGGTCACTTTAACGAACTTACCATACTTGGGGTGCTTCTCTTTACGTTCAACCGAAACGACAATACTCTTATTCATGCCGTTACTGGTTACAACACCGATTCGCTCTTTTCTTAGATTTCTTTCTGCCATGATTATTCTTTTACAGCTAGATCGGCTCGTTTCTTGATTTCTGTTTTGATTCGCGCAATAGCTCTGCGTTTTTCACGCAAGACCATTGGATTCTCAAGAGGAGTGATCGTATGATTCATCCTCAATTTTGAAAGGGCTTCAGTCTCTCCTTCGAGTCTCTCCTGTAGCTCTTCGTCTGTCATTTCTCTAATCACCGATTGCTTCATCTCTCAGCTTATTTTCCTTCGTAATCGTTACGCACTACAAACTTTGTTTTCACCGGTAACTTTTGCGAAGCAAGACGTAATCCTTCTTTTGCTTTTTCAAGTTCCGTTCCTCCTACCTCGAAGAGAATTCTTCCTGGTCGAACTGGAGCAACCCAATGGTCAAATGCTCCTTTTCCTTTACCCATTCGAACCTCAGCAGGTTTCTTAGTGATCGGCTTATCAGGAAATACACGAATCCAAATTGATCCCTCACGTTTGAGGTATCTGGTTACAGCAATCCTGGCAGCCTCGATCTGACGACTTGTTAGTCTTCCAGTATCTAGTGTTTTGATACCAAAGCTTCCGAAAGCAAGAGTAGTACCTCTCTGGGCCATCCCTTTGATTCTTCCTTTCTGCGCTTTTCTATGTTTTACCTTTCTTGGTGATAACATGATAGTCTACTTATTTCTTTCCTCCTTTATTAAATCTCGGACGTGGAGCCTTTTTCTTTCCTCCAAGGTTTGGAGACAGATCACGCTTTCCGTAGATCTCTCCATTGCAGATCCATACTTTTACGCCAAGTCGACCATAAGAAGTATGCGCTTCTTTCAAAGCATAATCGATATCGGCTCTGAATGTGTGAAGCGGCACTCTTCCATCCATGTAGGATTCTGTACGAGCCATTTCAGCTCCGTTCAAACGACCTGAGATCATTACCTTGATTCCTTCAGCTCCCATTCTCATAGAAGATGCAACGGCCATCTTAGCAGCTCTACGGAAAGAGATTCTTCCCTGTATCTGCTTGGCAATTGAATCAGCTACTAGCGAAGCATCCAATTCCGGTCTTTTGATCTCAAAAATATTGATCTGAACTTCTTTGTTTGTGATCTTCTTAAGCTCTTCTTTCAGCTTATCAACTTCCTGACCACCTTTCCCGATAATGATTCCCGGGCGTGCAGTGTTGATCGTAACAGTTATAAGCTTTAGTGTACGCTCAATGATAATTCTTGAAACACCAGCTTTCTCTAAACGAGCGTTTAGGTATCTTCTGATCTTATCATCTTCAACGATCTTGTCTTCGTATCGACGACCACCAAACCAGTTTGAGTCCCATCCTTTGATGAAGCCTAATCTATTACCAATTGGATTTGTTTTCTGTCCCATATCTTATGACTCCTGTTCTTCTGATTTTTTATCTAAAACGATGGTAACGTGGTTTGATCTTTTGCGAATTCTGTGTGCACGACCCTGAGGTGCTGGCTGAATACGCTTTAACATACGTCCACTGTCAACCTGTATTTCTTTCACATAAAGCTCTGAACCTTCCCAGCTCTCTCCGCTTTTCTGCTCGTAGTTATGCAGTGCCGACCACAACAGCTTTTCAAGTCTGGTGGCAGCATCCTGTTTACTGAACTGAAGAATTCCAACCGCCTTTTCTACCTTCTCACCACGGATAAGGTCTGCTACCAATCTCATTTTTCGAGGAGAGGTAGGGCAGTTTCTAAGCTTCGCCAGGTACATGTCCTTTCTGGCTGCTTTTCTGGCCTCTGCTGTTTCTCTTTTTCGAACTCCCATTACTCAAATACTATTTCCTGTTTCCACCATGTCCTCGGAAACTCCTTGTTGGAGCAAACTCTCCGAGCTTATGTCCTACCATATTCTCTGTGACATACACAGGAATAAATTTCTGTCCGTTGTGCACCGCTATGGTCAAGCCAACAAAATCAGGCGTGATCATAGATGCTCTTGCCCAGGTCTTGATCACAGACTTCTTTCCAGAAGACTGTGCATTATCAACTTTCTGTTGAAGCTTGCAGTGTACAAACGGTGGTTTCTTTAATGATCTACTCATGGACTTTTAATTATTTACGCTTGTCAATGATGAATCTGTTCGTTGATTTCTTTTTTGCTCTGGTCTTAAAACCTTTTGCAGGCAAACCTTTTCTTGAGCGAGGGTGTCCTCCTGAAGCTCTACCTTCACCACCACCCATTGGGTGATCGACTGGGTTCATTGCTACACCTCTGGTTCTTGGTCTTCTACCCAACCATCTTTTTCTTCCCGCTTTACCCGAGATCTCCAAAGAGTGATCACTGTTTGAAAGTGAACCAATGGTAGCCAGGCATGTTTGGAGTACGAGTCTAGACTCCCCAGATGGAAGTTTCAAAACTGCATACTTTCCATCCTTGGCATTAAGCTGTGCATGAGCACCCGCTGTTCTTGCCAATTTCCCACCTTGCCCAGGTTGAAGTTCAATGTTGTGAATGATCGTACCAAAAGGAATCTTCTTTAGTGGAAGTGTATTTCCAAGTTCTGGAGCAGCGGTCTCAGACGAGATCACTTCCTGTCCAACTTGGATCCCCTCAGGCGCCAGGATGTATCGCTTTTCACCGTCTTTATATACAACCAAAGCGATGAAGCAAGTTCTGTTTGGATCGTACTCCACAGACTTAACAACACCTGGAATTCCAAACTTGTCCCGTTTAAAATCGATCAAACGATATCTTTTCTTGTGTCCACCTCCACGATAGCGCATGGTCATTTTACCATCACCATTACGTCCACCGCTTTTCTTGTGCGACTTGATGAGGCTTTTCTCTGCTCCAGTATGGGTGATCGCCTCATAGGTATTCCCCACTTTATAGCGCTGCCCTGGTGTACTTGGTTTAAATCTCTTTAGTCCCATGATTCTCCTTTATATTCCGCTATAGAAATCAATGATATCTCCTTCGGCAAGGGTTACAATTGCCTTCTTGTAGTCAGGAGACGTTCCTTTCAAGATCGCTGTTTTGGTGTATCTGGACTTTGGTTTACCCTGGTAGTTCATGGTATTAACTGAACGCACAGTCACGTCATAAAGATCTTCAATCTCTTTTTTGATCTCGATCTTTGATGCACCAGGATTTACGATAAATCCATAACGGTTCAGAGTCTCTGACTCTTCCGTCATCCTTTCCGTGATTATTGGCCGTTTAATGATTCCCATCGTCCTTAGCTTAGTGTTTCTTTGATTTGATCAAGGCTCTTTTGAGTAAGAACCAGATTGTCCGAATTCAAGATCTCATAGGTGTTTAGCTCGCTCACGCTAATGGTCTTGCTGTTCGGGATATTTCTTGCAGAAAGGATCACATTGTCATCCTTGCTATCAAGTACGAATGTGGTTTTCTTTCCTTCCAATGCCATATTTGAAATAACTCCAACGAAGTCTTTAGTTTTCGGAGCTTTCATGCTTAGCTCTTCGATGACAACGATCTTGTTGTCTTTTGCTTTGATACTAAGCGCTGATCTACGAGCAAGTCGCTTAAGTTTCTTGTTCAGCTTCATGGTATAGTCTCTTGGCTCTGGACCAAATACTCTACCTCCACCCACAAACAATGGGTTTTTAATATCACCAGCACGAGCTGTTCCTGTACCCTTTTGACGCTTGATCTTCTTGGTACTACCTACAATCTCTGCTCTCTCTTTTGATTTGTGTGTACCCTGACGCTTTGCAGCTTGAATAGCTTTTACATCAAGATAAACAGCATGTTCGTTAGGCTCAATCCCAAAGATCGCCTTGTCGAGCTTCACTTTCTTAGAAGCAGATTTACCGTCTTTCTTATAAAGTTGTGCTTCCATTACTTCTCAACAATTACATATGAACCCTTTGCTCCAGGCACAGAACCTTTAACAAGGATCAAGTTCTTATCCTCAATTACTTTCAATACCATCAGGTTGAGCGATTTTGCTCTTTTGTTACCTGTCTGGCCAGCCATTTTCATTCCCTTGAAAACGCGAGATGGATATGAAGCCGCACCAATTGAACCTGGTGCACGGAGCCTGTTATGCTGTCCGTGAGTTGCATCTCCAACTCCTGCAAATCCATGTCGTTTTACAACACCCTGAAATCCTTTACCCTTTGAAGTTCCAGCAACGTCAACATATTCACCTTCGTTGAAGATGCTCACATTGATCATGTCACCGGTATTTACTTCTTCTTCAAAACCATCAACTTCAATAAGCTTTTGAGCAGGGCTCACTTTAGCCTTTTTGAAGTGACCTTTAAGGGCACTGCTTGTGTGCTTATCGTTGCGCTCACCGTATCCGATCTGAACTGCTTCGTACCCATCGGTCTCTGCAGTTTTGATCTGAGTTACTGCGCAGGGACCAGCTTCAATGATCGTACACGGCTGAAGCTTTCCTTCTTCGCTGAATACGCTGGTCATCCCTATTTTCTTTCCTATCAAGCCTGGCATCGCTCTCTTGTTTTAATTCCTTTAGACTTTAATTTCAACATCAACTCCACTTGGAAGCTCCAGCTTCATCAATGCGTCAACTGTTTTTGAAGAAGAACTGTAGATGTCCATCAAACGCTTGTAAGAAGAAAGCTCAAACTGCTCTCTTGCTTTCTTATTAACGTGAGGAGACTTCAATACAGTGAAGATCTTCTTATTAGTTGGAAGTGGAATTGGTCCACTTACTACAGCACCGGTGGTTTTCACCGTTTTGACGATCTTCTCAGCAGATTTATCTACGAGATTGTGATCGTACGACTTAAGCTTTATTCTGATTCTTTGAGCCATTTCTCTCTCCTTAAACAGTTGCTTCTTTTCCTTTAACCTTAGCGATGATATCCTCAGCAATATTCTTTGGAGTCTCTGCATAATGAGAGAATTCCATGGTAGAGGTAGCGCGTCCAGAACTGATCGTCCTCAATGCTGTTACATAACCAAACATTTCTGAAAGCGGAACATTCGCCTTTACAATTTGAGCTCCCGCACGGCTATCCATGCCCATTACCTGACCTCTACGTCTGTTGAGGTCGGCAACAATGTCACCCATATTTTCTTCTGGAGTTACAACCTCCAATTTCATGATCGGCTCCATTAGCACTGGAGACGCTTTTGGAAGCGCTTCACGGAATGCCAACTTAGCAGCCATTTCAAATGAAAGTTGGTCGGAGTCAACCGGATGGAAAGACCCATCAGTAAGGGTTACTTTCATACCGTCAAGCTCATAACCAGCTAACACACCATTCTTCATGGCTTCTTTAAATCCTTTTTCTACAGAAGGAATGAACTCTTTCGGGATATTACCACCCTTGATCTTATCCACGAACTCCAAGCCAGATTTCTCTTCGTCATCAAGTGGCCCGATCGTTACAGCAATATCAGCGAACTTACCACGTCCACCGGTTTGTTTCTTGTAAACCTCCTTGTGATCAATCGTACCTGTGATCGATTCCTTATAGTTCACCTGAGGAGCACCCTGGCTACACTCAACTTTAAATTCTCTTTTCAAACGATCAACAAGAATCTCAAGGTGAAGCTCACCCATTCCGCTGATCACTGTTTGACCACTGTCTTCATCAGTTTTAACCTGGAATGTTGGATCCTCTTCAGCAAGTTTTCCAAGCGCTACTCCAAGCTTGTCAACGTCTGCCTGAGACTTAGGCTCAATGGCAACTCCAATTACCGGGTCTGGGAAACTCATTGATTCAAGAACGATTGGGTTCTTCTCATCACATAGGGTATCTCCCGTTTTGATATCCTTAAAACCAACTCCAGCTCCAATGTCTCCTGCTTCGATCTTATCGATCGCATTCTGCTTGTTGGAGTGCATTTGGAAAATTCTGGAAATTCTCTCTTTCTTTCCAGTTCGCGTATTGTAGATGTACGATCCAGCAGGCAATGTACCTGAATACATTCTGAAGAAACATAGGCGTCCAACAAAAGGATCGGTAGCGATCTTAAATGCAAGAGCAGCCATCGGCTCCTCATTGTGTGGTCTTCTTTTTTCCTCTTCTTCAGAATCAGGATTCACTCCTGTGATCGCCTCAACGTCAACTGGAGAAGGAAGGAAAGTCATTACAGAGTCAAGCATTGCCTGAACTCCTTTGTTCTTGAAGGCTGACCCACATAACATTGGAGTGATCTCCATATTACAGGTCGCCGTTCTGATCGCACGAAGCATCTCTGCTTCAGTGATAGAATCAGGGTCTTCAAAGAATTTCTCCATCAACTCGTCATCTGATTCAGCCACTGCTTCAACAAGCGTTTCTCTCCACTTGTTAGCCGTGTCAACAAGATCAGCAGGAATATCAACCTCTTTGAAGGTCATTCCCATGTCCTCATCATTCCAAACAATTCCTCTCATGTTGATCAGGTCGATCACACCCTTGAAGTCTGCCTCTGCTCCAATAGGAACTTGAATTGGAACTGGTCTGGCTCCTAATCTGTCTTTTACCTGCTCAACAACGTTAAAGAAGTCTGCTCCAGAACGGTCCATCTTATTGACGAAACCAATTCTTGGAACGTTGTATTTATCCGCCTGTCTCCAAACTGTTTCTGACTGGGGCTCAACACCACCAACTGCACAGAAAAGTGCAACAGCACCATCAAGCACACGCAATGAACGCTCAACCTCTACAGTAAAGTCAACGTGACCCGGAGTGTCAATAATGTTGATCTTATACTCTTGATCATCATATTTCCAAAAACAAGTTGTAGCAGCAGATGTAATGGTAATCCCTCTCTCCTGCTCTTGCTCCATCCAGTCCATGGTAGCAGCACCATCGTGCACTTCACCGATCTTGTGTGATAGACCCGTGTAATAAAGAATACGCTCGGTGGTAGTGGTCTTACCGGCATCAATGTGAGCCATGATACCGATGTTCCTTGTGAATTTAAGATCTCTTTGTGCCATCGTTCAATTAAACTCTAAAGTGTGCAAATGCTTTGTTGGCCTCGGCCATTCTGTGTGTATCTTCTTTCTTTTTGAAGGTTGCCCCCTCTTCTCTGTAGGCAGCAAGGATCTCCTCAGATAGCTTTTCAGCCATTGATCTTCCGTTTCTCTTTCTTGCAAACATGATCAACCACTTCATCGCCATTGATGTCTTTCTCGCCTGACGGATCTCCGTTGGGATCTGGAAAGTGGCTCCACCAACACGTCTACTTCTCACTTCAACCTGAGGAGTAACATTGGTAAGTGCTTTTTTGAAAACTTCAAGCCCATCCTCTTTGGACTTCTCCTGAATGCGATCGATCGCATCATAAAAGATCTTGTAGGCTGTACTTTTCTTTCCGCTCAACATTAGATTGTTCACGAACACTGCAACGAGTGAATCGTTAAACTTGGGATCTGGCTGCAGCTTGAGCTTTTTTGAAGTGGCTTTTCTCATCTTCTAATTACTTTTTAGGACGTTTTGCACCATACTTGGATCTACGCTGTGATCTTCCTTCAACACCAGCAGTATCGAGTGCGCCTCGAACGATGTGGTATCTCACACCTGGTAGGTCTTTCACCCTTCCTCCTCTAACAAGCACAATTGAGTGCTCCTGAAGATTGTGTCCTTCACCAGGAATGTAGGCATTCACCTCTTTTGAATTTGTGAGTCGAACACGAGCAACTTTTCTCATTGCTGAGTTAGGTTTCTTTGGTGTTGTCGTGTATACTCTGGTGCATACTCCACGTCGCTGTGGACAAGCATCCAGTGCAGCAGATTTACTGGTTTTCACCTTCTGCTCCCGACTTTTTCTTACCAGCTGTTGTATCGTTGGCATATCCTTCCGATCAAATAAGTTTATTCAATAGTTTCTTACCCCTTCATTTTTTGGGGGGCGCAAAGGTAAGTGTTCTTTTTAGATTTTCCAACAGAAGTGCTGGCATTTTTTTGAGCCTACCCAAAATCAAGCCCATCCCCCATCAGATTTGAGCTTTCGCGGCAACAAAATTTAATTTTCAGCAAAGGCATTTTAGAAATATGACGCTGCGAAATGAGAACTGATGTCAATGTTGATTTTTTCATTCCGAATTTTCTGGAGGAATACTAATTACTTCGTTTATTTGAATAATGAATTACCTGAACGATCTCAACGAAGCACAGCGCAAGGCGGTTGAACACGTAGAAGGACCACTTATGGTGATCGCAGGCGCTGGCTCAGGGAAAACCCGCGTGCTGACCTATCGCATTGCTCATCTCCTCGATGCAGGAGTTGAGTCATATAATATTCTTGCGCTAACTTTCACTAACAAGGCTGCCAAAGAAATGAAGGAAAGGATCTCCAGCATCGTCGGAACAGAGGCGGCTGCCAACCTTTGGATGGGCACCTTCCACAGCATATTTGCCAGAATACTGAGGATGGAATCCGATAAGATCGGATACCCGAGAAACTTTACCATCTACGATACCACCGACTCCAAGAATATGATCAAAAGGATCATCAAGGAAATGAAACTGGATGATAAGGTATATAAACCCGGACTCGTGTACAATAGAATTTCAGGGGCAAAGAACAACCTTCTTTCACCAAAGGCCTATCAAAGCAACCCATCGATCACCAAGGAAGACGCTTACGCGAAAAAACCTTTGATAGGTGAGATCTATGAAAAGTATCAAAACCGTTGTTTTAGAGCTGGCGCAATGGATTTTGATGACCTTCTATTTCAAACAAACCTTCTGCTTAAAGACTCACCTGAGACCTTATTAAAATACCAGGAGAAGTTCAAGTTCATACTTGTCGATGAGTATCAGGATACCAACTACTCCCAATCCATCATTCTAAAACGCCTTGCTGCACGTCATGAAAACATTTGTGTGGTAGGTGATGACGCTCAAAGTATTTATGCCTTCCGTGGCGCAAACATTCAAAACATACTGAACTTTAAGCGCACTTATCCGGATACGGTCGTTTACAAACTCGAGCAGAATTATCGCTCTACTCAAAATATTGTGAATGCCGCCAACAGTATCATTCAGAAGAATAAGGAACAACTTGACAAGAAGGTATGGACATCAAATGACGAAGGTCACAAGATCAAACTCCTAAAGGCTAATTCTGATAATGAAGAAGGTCGTGCTGTCGCTAACGAGATCTTTCAGGTTAGTCAGGATGAAAAATGTGACTTCAGGTCTTTCGCAATACTTTACAGAACCAATGCTCAGTCGAGAGCAATGGAAGAAGCCCTTCGCAAGATCGACATTCCTTACAGGATTTACGGCGGCCTCTCATTCTATCAAAGGAAAGAGATCAAAGACATCCTCGCCTATTTCAGGGTGGTGATCAATCATAATGATGAAGAGGCTGTGAAGCGGGTCATCAATTATCCCAAAAGGGGGATCGGACAAACCACTATAGACAAAGTGAGTGTTTATGCCAACGACAAGCAGATATCCTTTTGGGAAGTGATCTCAAATATTCGCACACACCACACTGGGATCTCACCAGCTGCTGCTTCAAAGATCGAAGGCTTTTGCCATATGATCCGATCATTTGAACCTCAACTAGAACAAATGGATGCGTTTGATGTGGCAAGCAAGATCGCCAGTTCGAGTCAGGTTCTTCATGAGCTCTATCAGGATAAAAGTATTGAAGGGGTAAGCAGGTATGAGAATGTTCAGGAACTGCTCGCCGGTATCAAAGAATTCTCAGAGTCAGCACCGGAGGGAGAAACACGACACCTGGCAGACTTCATGCAAGATGTAGCGCTGCTCACCGATCAGGATCAGGATAAAGATGAGGATACAAATCGCGTTAGCTTAATGACAGTTCATGCCGCCAAAGGACTAGAGTTTCCCTATGTGTTCATAGTAGGCCTTGAAGAGAATCTTTTTCCAAGCCAACTGAGCACTTCCAGCCGTTCTGATCTCGAAGAGGAAAGAAGACTTTTTTATGTTGCCGTTACCCGAGCGGAGAAAAAAGCTTTCCTTTCCTATGCCTTGAGCCGCTATCGCTGGGGTAATTTGATCTACAGCGAACCGAGTAGATTCATCAGCGAAATTGACGAGAAGTTCATCGAACAGGTTCAACTAAAAAGAAGAGATGCTGGCTCTCCGTCTCAAGCCCCTAAAAAACCTCAATTCAAGCCTTCACGAAATCTAGTTTCAATGAACAAGAGCGCGAACAGAACCACAAATACAGTGCAGCCTGATATAAAGGAAGGGGATCTTGTGAACCATCATCGCTTTGGAAAAGGAAAGGTTGCCAAACTTAGTGGAGAACCCAATAATCTAAAGGCCGATGTCGATTTTGATGGGGTAGGAAGAAAGCAACTCTTGCTCAAATTCGCCAAACTTGACCTGCTTCAGTCTTCCTGAACCATTTTAAACACTAATTTTGACGCCATTACAATAACTATGGAATATAATTCTAAACGATCTGACCTGGTACTGCCTGAATATGGAAGACACATCCAAAAGATGGTAGACCATGTTAAATCAATCGAAGAAAAAGAAGAGAGAAACGAAGCGGCGAAAGCGATCATTAAGTTAATGGGACAGCTTAACCCACACCTTCGCGATGTAGATGAGTTTAAGCAAAAACTCTGGGACCACCTTTATATCATGGCAGACTTTGAACTCGATGTTGAGAGTCCGTATGAAATGCCAAAAAAGGAGGGTTATAAAAGACCTGAGCCTCTTTCCTATCCAGGTGGACTCCCGAAATTCAAGCACTATGGGATCGTCATACCTTCTTATATTGATGCAGCTACAAAGATGCCTGAGGGAGAAGAAAGAGATGCCCTTGCATTGAGTGTTGCCAATATGATGAAGAAAGCATACCTGATGTGGAACAGGGATACTGTTGATGATCAATTGATCAAAGATCAACTCTTTGAAATGTCAGAAGGCAAGCTTAAATTGGCTGAAGACCTTGAGCTGGTTGATGCAAAGGTTGTTACCGGAGGTCGTCCCCCGCAGAACAGAAAAAAAGGTAAAAAGAAGAAAAGAAGAAGATAGGCATGGGAAAGTTCGTAATTGAAGGAGGGAAAAAATTAAAAGGTGAATTTGTTCCCCAGGGGGCTAAAAATGAGGCCCTCCAGATATTATGCGCTGTACTCCTCAGCCCTGAAAAGATTCGAATCTCGAATGTTCCAGAGATCAGGGATGTTAACAAACTCATTGATCTACTCGGTGATCTTGGCGTAAAGATAGAACGGCACGATGAAGGTGATTACACTTTCCAGGCGGATGACATCGACCTTGATTACCTTACCTCAGAAGCCTTTAAGGAAAAAGGAGCTTCACTCAGAGGCTCTATCATGATCGTAGGTCCCCTGCTTGCGCGCTTTGGAAAGGGTTATATTCCAACTCCGGGGGGAGATAAGATCGGAAGAAGAAGACTCGATACCCATTTCCTCGGATTCGAAAAACTCGGTGCTGATTTTGAATACGATGCACTCAACAACTTTTACAAAGTAAGCGGGGATAACCTGAAAGGAGCTTACATCCTACTTGACGAAGCTTCAGTAACCGGAACTGCTAATATCATTATGGCTGCTTCCCTTGCGAACGGCACCACAGAGATCTTTAATGCTGCCTGCGAACCTTATATTCAGCAGCTCTGCCGGATGCTTATCTCCATGGGGGCCAAAATTGAAGGCTTCGGATCAAATCGTCTTAAAATTGAGGGTGTCAAAGAACTTGGCGGATGTGAGCATCGTGTACTTCCAGATATGATCGAAATTGGAAGTATCATTGGTTTAGCAGCCATGACACAGTCGGAGCTTACAATTAAAAATGTTGGTTACGAGCACCTTGGAGTTATTCCGGATGTATTTCGAAGACTTGGCATTAAACTTGTGCGAAAAGGAGATGACATCTTCATTCCGGAGCAATACCGATATGAGATAGACACGTTCATTGACGGCTCAATTTTAACTGTAGCTGATGCGCCATGGCCAGGGTTTACCCCTGATCTTCTGAGCATCATTCTTGTAGTGGCAACCCAGGCAAAAGGGAGCGTACTCATTCATCAGAAGATGTTTGAAAGCCGCCTTTTCTTCGTCGACAAGCTGATCGATATGGGTGCTCAGATCATCTTGTGTGATCCACACAGAGCAACAGTTATTGGACTGGATCGGCAGTACCCTCTTAAAGGGATCCAAATGACCAGCCCTGACATTAGAGCTGGTGTATCGCTCCTCATTGCAGCAATGTCTGCAAATGGAACGAGTACAATACACAACATTGAGCAGATTGACCGTGGATATCATAAGATCGATGAAAGATTAAATGCCCTGGGTGCAGACATTAAACGATTTAATTAAAGTACATGAAAAAGAGCATATATAGCATCGGACTGGTCCTTCTCATTATCACCTTTTCAGGGATGGGATGGCCCTGGCAAAATAAAACTGTCGGCACCAATATTGGCGACATGGCACCTGAGATCGCATTAAAGAATCCGGATGGGGAGGTGATCAAATTGAGCTCTTTAAGAGGGAATTTGGTACTTGTCGACTTTTGGGCATCATGGTGTAGACCATGCCGAATGGAAAATCCTAATGTTGTGAAAGCTTACGAAAAGTACAGTAAGGCGAAGATCAAGGATGCTAAATCATTCATTATCTATAACGTTAGTCTGGACCGCTCTAAAACAGCATGGCTGCAAGCGATCCAACAAGACGGACTAAACTGGGACTACCATGTTAGCGATCTTCAATATTGGGACAGTAAAGCAGTTTCAGATTACAATGTCCGAGGAATCCCAGCAAACTTTCTCGTTGGCCCCGACGGAACTATCGTGGCAAAGAATTTAAGAGGTCAAAACTTACATCTGGCACTCGATAAATGGGTGAAAGAATTTTAAGATAACTGACATATTTAATGGAATAAAGGAGCTTTCGGGCTCCTTTTTCTGTCAATATGTCCTTTTTTTAGCTTTGGTTTGGCTTTTGTCAAGCACTTAATGCAATTAGAGAAGAAATGGCAATGGAGAACGAAAAAGATGAAGTGATCGGTTCTGAGAAAGAACTCGAAACTCCAACGGAGAAAGAAATACAGGAAGAGAAGGAACTCGATCAGGAAGTGGTCGATGAAGCGAAAGAGCAGGAAGAGGAAGTATCGGAGCTAGACAAAGCGAAAGCCGAAGCCGCTGAACAAAAAGATAAATTTCTGAGACTTTACAGTGAGTTTGAGAACTTCAGAAGAAGAAGCGCCAAAGAACGTCTGGATCTAGTGCAAACTGCCTCCGCTGATCTTATGACCAACTTATTGGAGGTGCTCGACGATTTTGAACGCGCCAATAAATCGACAAAGGACATTGACGATGCTACTGCCAGGTCTGTGAAGGAGGGCTATGAGCTTGTCCACAATAAATTCAACAAAATCCTTCAAAACAAGGGTTTGAAAAAGATGGAAGCGATCGGAACAGCTTTCGATCCGGAATTGCATGAGGCTGTGGCCAAGATTCCTGCACCAAAGAAAAAACTGAAAGGAAAAATTGTTGATGTGGTCGAAGATGGTTACCTCCTCAATGAAAAGATCATCCGCTTCGCTAAAGTGGTTATTGGAGAGTAATTATGGCGAAAAGAGACTATTACGAAGTATTAGGTGTTGATCGGAATGCCTCCAAAGACGAGATCAAAAAGGCATACCGAAAACTTGCGATCAAGTATCACCCCGACAAGAACCCCGACGACTCAGAGGCTGAAGATAAATTCAAGGAAGCTGCTGAGGCGTATGAGATCCTCAGCAATCCAGAAAAGAAACAACGTTACGACCGCTTTGGTCATTCTGGAATGGGAGGAGCCTCCCAGGGCTTTGGTGGAGGTGGTATGTCCATGGACGACATCTTCGATCAATTCGGCGACATCTTCGGTGGCGCATTTGGTGGTTTTGGCGGCGGCGGTGGCCGACAACGCCAATCTGTTAGGAGAGGATCTAACCTGAGGATCAAGGTTAAACTGAGCCTGGAGGACATCCTCAAGGGAACCACCAAGAAGATCAAGGTTCAAAAGTTGGTCAACGACCCAAACGTCGAATATGGCACATGCAGCACATGTCACGGAACGGGTGGCGTTACGCGCATTGCCAACACTATTCTCGGACAGATGCAAACAACCTCAACCTGTCCGGCCTGTGGCGGAAGTGGCAAGAAAGTCACTAAATCTGCCCCGGGAGCTAATCCAGATGGTCTGGTTCGAAAAGAAGTGGTGATGGATGTTGAGATTCCTGCCGGTGTTGAAGAAGGCATGCAATTGAGCATTCGCGGAAAAGGAAATGAGGGCCCGATGAACGGCGTTCCTGGTGACCTGCTCGTTGTTGTAGAGGAAGAAAAACACGGGGATCTGGAACGTGATGGCAAGAATGTTCATTATCAGCTTTATCTGAACTTTGCAGATGCTGCACTAGGTACCAGTGTTGAAGTGCCAACGATCGAAGGAAAAGCGAAGATCAAGATCGCTCCTGGAACACAAAGTGGTAAAGTGCTTCGACTAAAAGGAAAAGGGCTTCCCTCGGTGAACGAATATGGCGTAGGGGATCTTCTGATCCACGCCAACATTTGGACACCTACCGATCTTAGCAAAGAAGAAACAGAAACACTCGAAAAATTCAGAAATTCGGATAATTTTGAGCCCAAGCCTGGAAAAACTGAAAAAAGCTTTTTCAGCAAGATGAAGGATTACTTTAACTGATCCCACAAGAAAACCGAATGGATACTCAGCTAGAAGCTCTGAATGTAAGTAAGTATTACTCTAAGCACAGAGCGCTGAGTGATGTTAGCATCAGCATACCAAAGCAATCTATTTTCGGACTTCTGGGGCCCAATGGTGCAGGCAAAACCTCGCTGATACGGATCATCAACCAGATCACTGCCCCAGATGAAGGAAAGATCCTTTTTAATGGAAAGCCCCTGAGGTCAGAAGATGTTCATCGCATTGGCTACCTGCCCGAGGAACGCGGTCTTTACAAAAAGATGAAAGTGGGTGAGCAGGCGATGTATCTATGCCGCCTAAAAGGCCTGAGCAAAGCAGAAGCTCGCAAAGGTCTCAAAGAATGGTTCGAGCGATTCGATATTGCAGCCTGGTGGGACAAGAAGATTGAAGAGCTTTCCAAAGGCATGCAGCAAAAAGTTCAGTTCATCGTAACTGTACTTCATCAGCCTGAACTCATCATTCTGGATGAACCCTTTTCTGGCTTCGATCCGATCAATACCAACCTCATCAAAGATGAGATCAGAAAACTCAGAGATAAAGGATCAACCGTGATCTTTTCGACTCATAACATGAGCTCAGTTGAAGAGATGTGCGATCATATCGCACTGATCAACAACAGCAAAAAGATCCTGGACGGCGCAGTAAATGATATCAAGGAAACCTACAAGAACAATGAGTTTAAGCTTCTTTTCAAAGGGAATAAAATGAGTTTTACCAATGCTTTGTGGACCGGGGCTGAGCTGATCAACATTGAAGACTATAAGAACGATACGCTTGAAGCACATGTAAAACTCGCTGAAGGCAAAAGGTCGAATGACCTACTTTCAGCACTTATTCCTCATGTTGATATCCTCGGACTCAAAGAAGTGATCCCTAGCATGAACGATATCTTCATTCAGAAGGTAACCCAAATAAACGAAGCTCAGAATGGGTAAGATTGGATTGATCATAGAAAGAGAGTACCTCTCACGAGTCAAGAAAAAATCCTTCGTGATTCTTACCATTTTAGGCCCTTTGCTCATTGCTGGGATCTTCTCTGCCGTGGTTTGGCTGGGAATGGAAGATAGTCAGAGTCAGAGTATTTTGGTGGTCGACCAGAAAAAACCAGTTTTCTCCAGCTTAAAAAGTGATGAACGTGTTAAGTTCACCTATAGCGATATGAGTCTGGAAGATGCAAAAAAAGCCTTCTTCGAATCCGAGTTTGATGGCATCCTCTTCATTCCTTATAACATCGAACGAAGTAACCTCGCACAGCTTTACTTCAAGAAGCAGCCGAGTATCATGGCCCAACGAAACATCGAGAATAAGGTGGAAGCCATTGTAGAAGAACTCAAGCTTCAACAGTACAATATTGACCGGGAGCAATTCTATGATGTCAAGACGAACTTTACCGTTCAACCGATCAAATACTCCTCTCCAGGTAAGGAAGAAAAAGTAGATAACGAAAAGACCTTTGTGGGTTTCGCTTTCGGCTTGATGATTTACCTCTTTATCTTCCTATACGGCGTGCAGGTCATGCGAGGAGTGATCGAAGAAAAGACTAGTCGTATCGTTGAGGTGATCATTTCATCTGTACGCCCATTCCAACTCATGATGGGTAAGATCATCGGCGTTGCCCTTGTTGGGCTCACCCAATTCCTGATCTGGATCGTTTTGAGTACGGTGATCATTAGCGCAGTGACCTTCTTTGTATTCGGAGATCAGTACAGCCCTGAGATGTTGAATCAAGCTCAGGCTACCTCAGAGGTGATGAAAGAACTTCAACAAGACAATCCGGCAAATAATGCCTTTAACCTTGCCGACCCTGAGAACATTATCAATCGCATCAATTTCCCATTGATGATCGGTTTGTTCCTGTTCTATTTCCTCGGGGGCTATCTGCTCTATTCCGCTCTTTTTGCAGCGGTAGGCTCAGCAGTTGATAGCGAAACGGATACTCAACAATTCATGTTGCCCATAACCTCTCCACTGATACTGGCTTATGTGATGTCGACCTTTATTGTACAAAACCCTGAGGGTCCTCTGGCCTTTTGGTTCTCCATTATTCCGCTCACCTCCCCTATCGTTATGTTGGTACGGGTGGCCATAGGCGTGGGAGAAGGAGGAATACCGATATGGGAAGTAGGACTTTCCATGGGGCTTCTCATCCTCGGATTCATTGGCGCTGTATGGTTAGCTGGAAAGATCTACCGAACCGGCATTCTCATGTACGGCAAGAAAGTAAGCTACAAGGAGCTTTGGAAATGGCTGCGTTATTCTTCATGAGATGAGGAGCGCCTATCTTGATCTTGGAACAAACACCTTTGAGCTTTTGATCGCAGAACATGAATCTGCTAGCAAGTATCGATTCATCGACCGACACCTCATCCCTTGTTTTCTGGGGGAAGGCAGTTACGCCAAAGGAAAAGCAGATCAGAAAAGCATCAGCCGATCACAAGCAGCCCTGGATACACTTAAGCAACGAGCAGAAAACCTGGGCGCCGAATATATCATCGCTGCCGGCACTAGTGCCATGAGAGACTATGGCCTACAGAAATTGATCGAGCCTATTCCCAATATACAGGGCCGGGTAATTGATGGTAAAGAAGAAGCACGACTGGTGCTCAATGCCATGCAAGAAGCGGCCAAAGGGCTGCAGGGTAATGCACTCTATCTTGATATAGGAGGAGGCAGCGTTGAACTGAGTTCAACAGGACATCATAGCTATTCACAAAGCATGAATCTGGGCGTGCGTCGACTTAAAGAGAAGCTATCCATTCCTGATGAGCTGCGAAAAGAGGATGAGCTAAAGATCCAAAATGTGCTGAAAGGTCAACTGAAGGATTGGCCCAGGCTAGAGAAGATTGAGCATCTCGTTGGTTGCTCGGGAACGATGGAAACTCTTTTTGACCTTCTTCATATCTCAACCCAGGACAATACTACACTTGCAGTCGCAGATGCAAAAGAAGCCTATCCTAAGCTCGAAAGGTGGATCAGCGCCAGCCTGGAGGATCGTCTTTCGGAAGAGCTGATCCCTGATTTTAGAGCCAGCATGTTACCTATCGGTTTTAGCCTGATCAACACTCTGCTCAGGACATTCAATGTTCCGAAGCTCTATTATTCTAAATTTGGGCTTAAGGAAGCCTTGTTCTTCGAAGACATAAAAAAGAGATATGCCTAAGGTTCTGATCATTGATGACGAAAAAAGTATTCGAAACTCCCTTCGGGAAGTATTGGAATATGAAAACTTCAAAGTAGAGGAAGCGGAAGATGGAATGAGCGGCTTGAGCATGCTCAAGAAGGAAGACTATGATGCCATTCTCTGCGATATCAAAATGCCAAAAATGGATGGGATCGATGTATTGGATATGGGTCTTGAAGCCAAACCCGATTCAAGCTTCGTGATGATCAGCGGACACGGGAACATCGATACTGCGGTAGAAGCTATCAAAAAAGGAGCCTTCGACTATATTCCGAAACCCCTTGACCTAAATCGTTTACTCGTTTCTGTGAGAAACGCTATCGACCGCAATAGTTTGATCGAGGAAACCAAAGTGCTTAAGAAGAAGATACGAAGCAAGACGAAAACGAACATCGTTGGCGAAAGCGAGGGAATCACTCAGGTGATGGATATGATCGATAAAGTAGCGCCTACTGATGCGCGCGTGCTCATTACCGGTCCAAACGGAACAGGTAAAGAATTAGTTGCCCGTCTGATCCACGAAAAATCAGAAAGAGCAAAGTCGGCTTTTGTTGAAGTGAACTGTGCGGCTATCCCTGCAGAACTTATCGAAAGCGAGTTGTTTGGGCATGAAAAGGGTGCATTTACCTCAGCCATCAAACAGCGTAAAGGAAAGTTTGAGCAAGCAAGTGGAGGAACACTCTTCCTCGATGAGATCGGAGATATGAGTTTAAGTGCGCAGGCAAAAGTTTTAAGAGCCCTTCAAGAGCATAAGATCACTCGAGTAGGCGGAGACAAGGATATCAAAGTAGATGTGCGAGTGCTCGCTGCAACAAATAAGAACCTTAAAAAAGAGATCGAAGAAAATCGATTCCGTGAGGATCTCTATCATCGCCTTGGAGTGATCCTGGTTCAGGTACCCGCGCTCAAAGACAGAAAAGATGATATCCCTATGCTTGTTGAACACTTTCTTGAAGATATCTGTTCGGAACAGGGCGTACCAAAAAAGAAGATCGATCCTGCCGCAATTAAAGCACTTCAAAAGCTTGATTGGACAGGAAATATCAGAGAACTTCGGAATGTAACGGAAAGACTTGTAATTTTAAGCGGCGAAAAGATTCAGAAAGAGCATGTTGAGTTGTACACTTAAGTCAGCTCCAAAAACTAACTCAAACATATTATGCGCAAACTTTTATTTATCCTAACAATACTCGCGAGCTTGGTATCAGCTTGTTCCGGAGAAAAAGATAAATCCGATAAACTGGCAAGCAACAATACCGAAATAAAGAAAAAGCAAAAACTCTTTAAGCTGATTAAGCCTGAAGAAAGTGGCATTCAGTTTCGGAATGATCTGAAGGAAGAGACGGAATATCGCTTCTTCAAGTTCGAATACCTCTTTAATGGTGCAGGTGTTGGAATGATCGACGTCAACAATGATGGCTTGATGGACATCTACATGGCAGGAAACGAAGTTCCAGGTAAACTCTATCTGAATAAGGGTGATCTGAAGTTTGAGGATATCACCGAAAAAGCAGGTGTTGCTGCTGCTGATCGCTGGACCAACGGTGTGTCCATTGCCGACGTTAATGCCGATGGTTTATCTGATATATACCTAAGTTGTGGGGGAGAGAACGATGCAGAAGGTAGAGCAAATGTTCTTTTGATCAATAATGGAGATCTCAGCTTCACAGATAAGAGCGAAGAATACGGCATCAATGATAAAGGGTATTCCACCCAAAGTAGTTTTATTGATATCGACCTCGATGGTGATCTCGATCTTTATGTTCTTAATCATCATAATGAGTGGGTCAATGAATCGCAATTGAAAAAAGAGGGGGCGACCAGACCGATCCAATCTGATAAACTTTACAGAAACGATAATGGGAAATTTGTGGAAGTTTCCAAGCAAGCTGGATTGAACTATGAAAAGTATGGGGGTTGGGGACTTGGAATCGCTACTGGCGATATGAACGGTGATGGTTATCCTGACATTTACATTTCAAATGACTACGATTCTCCAGATTACATGTATGTCAACCAGGGGGACGGCACTTTTAAAGATGAATTAAAAGATCGCACCAATCACATTTCACTATACAGCATGGGGAATGATATGGCCGATTTCAATAACGACGGTCTGATCGACATTTATACGCTCGATATGGCAGCAGAAGATAATGAGCGAATCAAAACTCAGATGAGCGCAATGGATCCTGCCAAGTTCTATCAACTTGTGAATTTTGGTTTACCCCATCAATACATGTACAACTCTTTGCACATGAACAATGGGAATGGTTCTTTTTCTGATATCGGACAAATGGCCGGAGTGCATAGTACCGATTGGAGCTGGGCTCCTCTCCTGGTAGATATGGACAATGATGGATGGAAAGATCTTTTTGTCTCAAACGGTTACCGACTTGATGATCGTGATAATGATTACATGATCAAGAACAGCAAGAAGTATGGTGAGTTAATGGACGATCCTCTTTATGCGGCCGAAAAACGATTTAAAGAAGCCCCAAAAACTCCTCTGCCAAATTATGCCTACAAAAATAACGGCGATCTCACCTTCAGTAAGAAGAGCTACGAATGGGGCCTTGGAGATAAAGGCTTTTCGCAAGGTGCGGCAACCGCTGATCTCGATAATGATGGCGACCTTGATTTCGTGATCAACAATATCAACGAATTCGCATGGCTCTATGAGAATAAGGCCAATGAAAAGTTTGACAATGAATACCTGAAAGTTTCTGTAGAAGCTGAAGGTGAAAATAAATTCGGCATTGGATCCAAGATCAGCTTATATACTGATAAAGGCATGCAGTACTTTGAGCTTTATCCCGTAAGAGGATACATGTCTTCTCTGGAGCCAGTGGCTCACTTTGGCCTGCCTGAAGGAGCAAAGATCGAAAAGTTAGAGGTGGTCTTCCCAGGTGGAAAGATGGCCGTTGTTAGAGATATCAAGGCGAACACTCTGGTGAAGGTAAAAGAATCTGAAGCTTCTCAAAACTACAAACGATATGAGCCAGAACAAACATACATGGCTGAAGCTACTGATCTCATTAAGCCAGGATTTAAACATGAGGAAAATGAATATGATGACTTTGCCAGAGAGATCCTTCTACCTCACAGAAACTCACAGCACGGACCGGGAATGGCTGTTGGCGACGCCAATGGTGATGGACTTGATGATTTTTATGTTGGAGGAGCTTATCTGCAAGCTGGCCGCCTCTACATCCAAAGAAAGGATGGATCCTTTCAGATGTCAAAGAGTCAACCCTGGAAATACGACAAGAATTATGAGGATATGGGAGCCCTGTTCTTTGACTTCGACAATGACAAGGATATGGACCTCTACGTAGTTAGCGGTGGAAATGAATTCCCTGAAGGAAGTGAGTCACTTAAAGACCGCCTTTATATTAATGATGGCAATGGAAACTTCAAGCCATCAACAGGAGTGCTTCCAGACATCAAACAGAGTGGCAAGGTCATCAAAGCCGCCGATTATGACAAAGACGGCGATCTGGATCTATTTCTGGGTGGACGACTGGTTCCTGGCAAATATCCTTTCTCTCCAAAAAGTTACATTTTAAGGAACGATGATTCTAAGTTCGTTGATGTAACCGAAGAGGTCGCGCCTTTCTTGCGAGAAGCCGGACTGGTAACCGCAGCTGACTGGGTAGATTACAATAATGATGGAAGCCTCGACCTTATGCTTGTGGGTGAATGGACCTCAATAAATCTGCTTGAAAATAAGAATGGAAAATTTGAGATCCTTGAAAACGACCTTCTTGCCAATCAAATTGGATGGTGGAGTTCACTGCACAGCTCGGATATTGACGGGGATGGAGATACCGACTTTCTGGTTGGGAACCTTGGTCTAAACTATAAATACAAAGCCAGCTTTGATGAGCCATTTCATATTTACTGCCATGATTTTGATAACTCAGGTAGTTTGGATATTGTATTGGGTTATTATAATGATGGAACCTGTTATCCTGTAAGGGGTAGAACCTGTTCCAGTCAACAGATGCCATTCATCAAGAAGAAATTCTCCACTTACAAGGATTTCTCCCGAGCTACGGTGAAAGACATTTATGGAGACAAACTCGATAAAGCACTTCATTATGCAGCAACAAATTTTGCTTCCATATATATAAGGAATGATGGAGAGGGTAAGTTCACCATTTCGAAGTTACCCATCGAAGTTCAGCTCTCCAGTATCAATGGAATTGTAAAATCTGACCTGAATGGAGATGGAAATGATGAAATTGCCATTGCAGGAAATCTTTTTGAGGCAGAAGTTGAGACTCCAAGGAATGATGCCCTCGTTGGAAGGATCCTAAAATTTAATGACGGATCTTTTGAGGCCATTAGTGTTCCCGAAGCTGGATTTTATGTCCCAGGAGACGTAAAGACTCTGGAGTTGATCACTTTAGCCAGCGGGGAAAAAGGAATATTGGTGGCCAATAATAACGATCAGTTACAATTATTTAAAGCCAATATGAAGGTAAGAAGTTGAGAGTTTTAAAATTTAATTTAACCCTTACCCAACGTTTGCATTCCCTTATTCGTCTATTACTAATGAATTTTTTTTTGTGAGGGATTGTTAAAATTTTAAATTTGACAGTTAACTTTTGAGGAAAAAGTCAATAAAAAGAACTTAACGCTCTAAATAACAAATAGTTACGATTAATATTTAATAATTATGAGAAAGTTGTACTCTCTATTTAGCGCACTTGCATTTATGATTTTCATTGCAGGAAGCGCAAATGCTCAAGCACCTTATTGTAGTGTCAGCGCTAGCTGGTCACAGTATGGTGGGATTAATCAGGTTAGTACCACAGGTGGGTCCACTAACATTAGCAGTTTCACTACAACGTCTGGTGTATATCAAAATTATACAGCTCAGACCGTAACACAAACTGCTGGTAATTCCTTTAATTTAACTGTACGCGCCTCTTGGGATCATACAGTTTACATTGATTGGAATTCTGATAATGATTTCTTTGATCCGGGAGAGCAGGTTGCCAACTATGACCAATCAAGCTCTGGTACTGCCACAAGAAATTATACCATTAACATACCTCCTAATGCCACACTAGGTAATACTCGGTTAAGAGTAAATAGTGGTATCGCCAGTGGAGGTGCAGTGCCCGCATGTGGGACTGCGAATAGAGGTCAAACAGAGGACTACACTCTGAACATTTTAGCTCCACCACCAAATGACGCTTCGGCAGAATTGGCAAATCCAAATATTTGCTCTGGAACAAATGACTTTTCTGTTCGGGTACTTAATAGGGGTACAAATAATCTCACAAGCGTTACTGTGAGCGGAACATTTGGAGCTACCACTTATGGTCCTACAGTATTTAGTGGAATGAACCTGGCTACTGGTGAAGATACGGTCGTTGTGATTGGACAGTATACCGCTACTTCTGGTAATAACTATTCAGTGAGCTGCTCAACAAGCTTACCAAACGGACAAACCGATGGAAATACTGGGAATGACAGTTATTCAGGTACTTTAACCCCTGCTTTAAAGGGAGTCTTTACTATTGGAGGATCTTCTCCAGATTATAATGATTTTAACTCCGCATGGACAGACTTACTCTCATTAGGAGTATGTGATAGTACAACCTTCCGCGTGAGATCTGGTAATTACAACCAACAGCTTTACCTCAGAAATGTAAGTGGTGCTGACCTCACTACTGCTCCTGTAATCTTTATGGCTGATACTGGTGCTACAACTAATCCTCGAATCACCTACACTTCTAGTTACGGTATTTGGGCAAGAGATGCAAACGGTATTATTGTGAAAGACATGGAAGTGTCTTCTGCAAATAATAGAAGGGTGTATTTCACAGGTTCTAACTCGAATCTGATATTTGAAGACAATATCTTTAATGGTAGTACTATCAATTCTACCAGTACATTCTATGCTACCATGTATACTACAGATGGTGGAACCAATGTAAGCTTCAACAATAACGAGTTTAATGATGGTTCTTATGGATTCTACTGGGTAGGTGGTGGAAACAACAATGCAATTGATGGTAATACCTTTAATGATTGGTACAGATATTCAGTCTATGCCAATGGAGTTGGCTTTAGGTCAATTTCAGAGAACAACATCAACAATTCAAGATACACTAGCTTCGCTTATGGAATCTATTGTATTGGTAGTGATAACATGGACGTTCATGGAAACCGTATTGAAGAAACTTCTGGTTCTGCTTATGGATACATGCAGTATTATGTAAATTGTAACAATCTTGACTACAGAGATAACTG
>CBFHWY010000017.1:40163-40453 GCA_965659675.1 Salibacteraceae bacterium
TCACGTGCTTATTGGTATGGTATTTATGCAAGGGATTGTGATAACTCTGTTTTTGAAAACAACTATCACCAACTTACTGGTACTCGATTTGGATACGGAATGTATTTGTATAGAAACCAGTCCATGATCGTTAATGCCAACGAAATAGACCTGGCAAATACGGGTGGAACTACATACGGACTATATTTTAATGATCCAGCTGGTACGACCAACAATCCATGTATTGTTTCAAACAACATGGTGTATCAGTCTGCGGTTAGTGCTTCAAGTATCATTGGAATATACGTGAA
>CBFHWY010000018.1:0-39877 GCA_965659675.1 Salibacteraceae bacterium
ATCGCAGAATGACCGCTATCGATAGTATCGACACCAGACCCTACTACAATCGCGGATATATCCAACTGGTTCATCAAGAGAATTTTGATTCAGCAGCTTTTTACTTTAACAAGACCCTCATGCTAAACCCAAAACATGTGAATGCCCGCTATAATTTGGGATTGAGCTTTGAATTGAAAGGCAAGGCCGATTCTGCAGTTTACCACTACAGAAAAGCCCTGGAGATCATTCCCAATCACGATCTCTCCGCACGTGGTTTAGAACGAATTCTCGGATAATAAAAAACCCTCCACATTGGGAGGGTTTAGATATTGTTCCTTGTATTGTTTTCGCTTATTTCTTAACCTGCTCAACAACTGATTTGAATGCATCTGGATGATTCATTGCAAGGTCGGCAAGTACTTTACGATTAAGCTCGATATTACTGCTATTCAACTTACCCATGAACTCCGAATAAGACATTCCATTTTCACGACAGGCAGCGTTGATCCTTTGGATCCACAGCGCTCTGAAGTTTCTTTTCTTGGTTTTTCTGTCTCTGTAAGCGTACTGAAGGCCTCTTTCCACCGCATTTTTTGCAACGGTGTACACATTTTTACGTCTCCCCCAATATCCTTTGGCCTGTTTGAGAATCTTTTTTCTTCTCGTTCTGGAGGCGACAGCGTTAACTGATCTTGGCATTTTAATTTATGTTTTTTGGTAGGCAGTGGTTCAAATGAACTCTTTCAACTGATTACCGGGTTCTACATTAAACCTGATCCCTGGTCCTTAAGGATCATTTCATGTTGAGCATAAGTTTTACGTTTTGCTCATCTGCTTTGTGCACCAATCCCGACTTGGTAAGATTTCGCTTCTGCTTAGTTTCTTTCTTGGTCAAAATGTGACTTTTGAAAGCGTGCTTTCGCTTGATCTTGCCAGAACCGGTAAGCTTAAATCGCTTTTTGGCGCTCGATACCGTCTTCATTTTTGGCATAACTATATCTGTTTAATTCAGCTTCTTTATTTCTTCTTTGGGGCGATCATCATGATCATTCTCTTTCCCTCAAGTTTTGGCATACTCTCGACGACACCAACGTCCTCAAGCGATTGAGCCAATTTGAGGAGAAGTATTTCCCCTTGCTCTTTATAGACGATGGTACGACCTCTGAAGAACACGTATGCCTTCAGTTTGGATCCATCCTCCAGGAATTTCCTGGCATGATTCAATTTAAAATTGAAATCATGATCATCTGTGTGAGGCCCAAAGCGAATCTCTTTGACGGTGACCTTCGAGGCTTTGTTCTTGATCTCTTTCTGTTTCTTTTTCTGTTCGTAAAGAAACTTCTTATAATCAATGATCTTGACCACTGGAGGATCAGCTTTTGGTGAAATCTCTACCAGATCCAGTCCTTGTTCTTTTGCTTCCTCAATTGCTTCCTGGGGACTGCAAATGCGTTGACCTTCTCCTTCAATTACCAGTCTGACCTGTGGTACTCTTATCTCCTCGTTTATGCGGTGCGGATTTTCTTTCTTTCTCTGAAAACCCCTGCGTCTCCGTCCTCTAAATTTCTTCGCTATTGTATTAGCCTCCTTTCTATTAATTTAACACTCCAAGTTTGGATTCGATCTCTTTTTTGATCAAATCAGCAAACTCATTTATCTTCATGGTGCCTAGATCGCCTTCTCCCTGTCTTCTGACAGAAACACTATCCGACTCCACCTCTTTCTCCCCAACAATTAACATGTAAGGAAGTTTTTTGACTTCCGCGTCACGGATCTTTCGACCCACTTTTTCTGACCGGTCGTCAACGAGCCCGCGAATATCGTAATTATTTAGCAAACTGACCACATTATCAGCATATTGGTTAAATTTATCACTTACTGGTAACACAGTAAATTGCTCAGGCGTGAGCCACAGAGGGAACTTCCCTTCACAATGTTCTATCAGCACAGCAACAAATCGCTCCAAAGAACCAAATGGTGCCCGGTGGATCATTACTGGGCGATGTTTTTCATTATCACTGCCAGTATACTCTAAATCAAACCTTTCTGGCAGGTTATAATCAACCTGAATTGTTCCCAACTGCCATTCCCTGCCAAGAGCATCTTTGATCATGAAATCGAGTTTTGGGCCATAAAAGGCAGCCTCCCCTTCAACAGTGGTGGTTTTTAATCCCTTTTCATCTGCAGCTTCGATGATTGCTTGTTCTGCTTTTTCCCAATTTTCGGTGCTACCTATATACTTCTCTGGCTTCTCAAGGTCTCTTATTGATATTTGAGCGGTGTATTCGTTGAATTCAAGAGCTTCAAGCACCAACATTACCAGGTCGATGACCTTTTTGAATTCATCCTTAACCTGATCCGTTCTGCAAAAAATATGGGCGTCGTCCTGAGTGAAACCGCGAACTCTGGTAAGACCATGCAATTCGCCACTTTGCTCGTAGCGATAAACAGTTCCGAATTCTGCAAAGCGCACAGGTAGGTCTCGATAAGACTTTGGTGTAGATTTATAGATCTCGCAGTGATGCGGACAATTCATTGGCTTGAGAAAGAACTCTTCTCCCTCATGTGGGGTGTGAATTGGACGGAAAGAATCCTCTCCATATTTTTCATAATGCCCTGAGGTGATGTAAAGCTCCTTTTGACCGATATGGGGTGTAACCACAGGCTCATAACCGGCTTTTCTTTGAGCGTTTCGCATGAACTGCTCAAGGCGTTCCCTCACCGCAGCACCTTTAGGCAACCATAGTGGAAGACCTTGTCCGACCTTGTCTGAGAAGGTGAAAAGCTCAAGTTCTTTTCCGATCTTTCGGTGATCCCTCTTTTTTGCCTCTTCAAGCATTTCGAGATATTCGGTAAGCATCTTCTGCTTCGGAAAGCTAATTCCATAAACTCTGGTCAATTGGGGCTTATTCTCATCACCTCTCCAATAGGCTCCAGCCACATTCATGATCTTCACTGCTTTGATCAGTCCAGTGTTAGGTAAGTGTCCACCTCTACACAGATCCGTAAAATTCGCGTGATCACAGAAAGTGATGTCACCGTCTTGAAGATTTTCAATCAACTCAACTTTGTATTCATTGGATTGATCCTTATAGAAGTCCAGCGCATCTTTTTTAGATACTTCCTTCATTTGGAACTCTGATTTTTCGCGCGCAAATTCGAGGAATTGCTTTTCGATCTTATCAAAATCCTTTTCGGAGATCACTTCATCACCCAGATCAACATCGTAGTAAAAGCCATTATCTATAGCAGGTCCGATGGTCAACTTGATGTTTGGATAGAAGTGCTCCAGTGTTTGGGCCAGAACGTGGGCAGAAGAGTGCCAAAAGGCTTTTTTTCCTTCCTTATCTTCCCAGGTGAACAGCTTAAGATCAGCATCTGCATCCATAGGTGTGCTCAACTCTCGAGTCACTCCATTGATCTGGCAGGAAATCACCTTTCTTGCCAGACCTTCACTGATGTCTTTGGCGACCTCAATAGGACGAACGCCTGCTTCATATTCTCGAACTGCTCCGTCAGGAAGTGTGATCTTTACCATTCTTGTGTTTATCAAAGGGGCGCAAATATAGGAATATTGTATGCCCGAAATGGAAGCTGTACCTTCGCATTTTGCTGATCATGAAGTGGTTTACAGACATAGAGATCCCGCCGTTCCAGAAGCTATTGGAACACAAGGCAAAGCTTGTGCTTATCGGCTCGTGCTTTAGCGACAATATCGCCGCTAAACTCAAAGCGCATGGAGTGAGAAATCTAGCCAATCCATTTGGGACGGTTTACAACCCTGGTTCAATTTCAAGACAGCTCAAAGAATTGCTCTCAGATGAAGCATCAAATGAAGCGATTGTGAATCATGATGGTGTCTTCAAAAGCCTTTTCCATCATTCGTCCTTCAACAGGACTTCAAAAGCTGAACTAGAAGGAGAGATCAGCAAAAGTCGGGAACGGGCTGGTGCCTTCATACAGGATGCAGACATGTTGATCATCACCCTTGGCTCTGCCTGGGTATATGAACACAGTGAATTTGGACTAGTGGCAAATTGCCATAAGATCCCACAGGAAAAATTCAGCAAGCGCCTTTTGAGCATTGATGAAATTTTCGATGAGCTTAGGACTAGCATCAATTTATGCAGGGAAAAGAATCCAAAGATCAGGATAATGCTCAACATAAGTCCGGTAAGGCACCTAAAGGACGGTTTTGTTGAAAATAGCCGGTCAAAGGCTGTTTTAATTGAGTCTGCCAGAAAGCTTTGCGAAGAGGAGGGATTAGATTACTTCCCGTCTTACGAGATCCAAATGGATGTGCTGCGTGACTATCGATTCTATGAAGCCGATATGCTACACCCAAGTAATGAGGCAGTAGACTTCATATGGGATAAATTCCGAAACAGCCTCTTCAGTGCAGATGCAAAGCGTTTGATGAATGATATCAATCGGGTCGTGTTGTCACTTGGGCATCGGACTCAGTATCCCGAGAGTGAAGCAGCGAGATCTTTTGCTAAAAAACTGGCAATCAAAACCCAAGAACTCAAGGCGAAAATCCCGTACCTCGAACTCTAAGAACGGCTTGGTTTTTGTAGAGTTAGAGCTCCTAAAAAGGCCTATGAAATCATCCTTTTCCTTTTTGTTAATGCTATTCATGGCATTCGTGTTGAATGGACAGGAAATCAGGATCTTTAATATTAGCTCTCTTAAGCCTATCAACAATGTTTACATCCTTGAGCAAAATACAGAACGTTCTGCAAGTTCCACTGAGAATGGAGCTGTTGACCTGACCGAGTTTAAGGATGATGATACAGTTTTGATACAACACCCTTCCTATTTGCCAGAACTGAGAAAGGTATCTGAGATAAGGTCATCCAACAATACGATCTATATGAGGGAGAAAACGGTGGACCTGCTTGAGTTTGTCGTTACTTCCAACAAGCGTGAACAGAAAAAAACAGAGGTCTCCAACCAGGTGAGCCGGATGACGGCTCGTGATGTTGAGCTTTTAGCACCACAAACCTCAGCCGACCTACTTGAGTATAGTGGAGATGTTTTTATTCAAAAAAGCCAGTTGGGAGGAGGCAGTCCGATGATAAGAGGTTTTAGTGCCAATAAGGTTCTTATTGTAGTTGATGGGGTTCGCATGAACAACGCCATCTTTCGAGGGGGGAATTTGCAAAATGTGATCAACGTTGATCCGCTTGCGATAGAAAATACAGAGGTGATCTATGGTCCGAGTTCATTGATCTATGGAAGTGATGCTTTGGGTGGTGTGATGAGCTTTAATACGATGGAGGCTAAATTCAGTGAAACGGATAGCCTGTATTTCGATGCTAATGTGTACGCCAGATATTCAAGTGCAAATAACGAGCGGACCATTCACGGCGATTTTAATTTCGGTTCTGAGAAACTAGCCTTTTACACCTCCGTATCCGCCAGTGAATTTTCTGATCTTAAAGCAGGAAGGAATCGTCCTGCAAAATATGGTGATTTCGGATTGAGGAATGAATATGTAGTGCGCGATTCGGGAAAGGATACGGTGATCAATAATCCTGATCCGCATATCATGCGTAACAGTGGCTACAGTCAGATAAACCTTATGCAAAAGATCGCCTACAAACCAAAGGCTGGAATAGATATCGACTATGCAGTTATTTACTCGACTACCACAGATATCCCCCGATACGATCGCCTCATTGAGAAGCGAAATGGACAATTTAGAAATGCCGAGTGGTATTATGGTCCTCAGGAATGGCTAATGAATCGAATGCAGGTCAAGTTAGATAGAAAAAGCCTGATTTATGATAAACTCAGAATAACCGGAGCATGGCAGCACTTCACTGAAAGTAGAAATGACAGGAGATTTGGTAGTGATTGGTTAAGGCAAAGAAAGGAGGAGGTAGATGTGCTCACCTTAAACCTTGACATGGACAAAGAATTAACTGCAAATGACAAACTTTATTACGGACTCGAAGGGAGCTTCAATACTGTTGCTAGCCAAGGTCTGAGAAGGAATATTGCCACTGGTGATACAGAGCCTACCTCAAGCAGATACCCCTCTGCTGGCAGCGAGGTCTATCAGGTCTCTGCTTATCTACTTTATCAGAAGAAATGGAATGATAAGCTGAGCTCGAATTTTGGCTTGCGTTATACTCAATACAGTCTGAGTTCAGACATGAGTGATCGCAGTTTCTTTGACTTTCCATATGAAGACCTTGAGGTGAATACAGGTGCTCTCACGGGAAACGCAGGTCTGGTTTATACTCCAAGTAGAAAGTGGCAGTTCAGCACCAATCTCTCTTCAGGTTTTAGAGCTCCAAATGTTGATGATGTGGCAAAGGTTTTCGACTCAGAGCCAGGACGTGTACTTGTTCCCAATCCGGATTTAAAGCCTGAATATGCCTACACTGGTGAGGTCTCAGGAACACGCACTTTTGGCAGAAATTCAAAGATCCAGGTGAACGCATTTTACACTTATGCATTTAATGCCATTGTGAGAGGTGACCTTGATTTTAATGGTCAGGATTCTATTCTCTATGACGGGGTTTTAAGTGAGGTTCAAAGCCTGGTTAATACAGCATCTGCCACTATTTATGGAGTATCATACTCAGCGGAGATCTATTTTACCAGGAGCCTGGGAATAAAGAGTAGCCTCAGTTTTGTACAAGGCCAGGATGAAGAAACAGGTGAGGCACTAAGACATGTGCCTCCTTTGTTTGGATCGAGTAATCTCTTTTTCAGACAAAAGAATTTCTACATTCAACTCGGATCACAGTATAACGGAATGATCGCTTTTTCTGACCTGGCACCATCAGAGCGATCAAAGACCCATATCTACACCGATGAAGGCAGCCTTTCATGGTGGACCTTAAACGCCAAGCTTTCCTACGAATTCAAAACATTTGCGGTTCAGGCTGGTTGTGATAATATACTAGACCGTTTCTACTGGCCGTACAGCTCTGGAATAGCAGCACCCGGCCGAAATATCTATACGGCGGTGAAATTTAAATTCTAAAGTGAATGAAGCCCGGAGATCAATTCAAGACGAGCAGCCTCAAAAATCAGTTTGGAGAAGTAATAGACCTATCAGAGCACATTGGGAAAAAACCATGCATAGTTTTCTTCTATCCTAAAGATTTTACCCCAGGTTGCACTAAAGAGGTGTGTAGCTTTCAGGACAACCTTGCGATATTCAACGATCTCGGTATTGAGGTTTTTGGGATCAGTGGTGATAGTGTTGAAAAGCACAGACGCTTTGCTGAGCAATACAAAGTGCAGTATGACTTACTCAGTGATGAGAACAATGCCTTTAGAAAAGAGGTGGGAGTTCCCTCAGATATGTTTGGCTTATTGCCGGGAAGGGTGACCTACATGATAGACGACAAGGGTGAGGTGAAGGACATTCTTAAGTCTCAAATGAATATTCAGAAGCACATGGAACAAGCAAAGAGTTTTGCTGAGTCCTTTAGCCGTGCTTGATATCAGCAGGTACTTCACAAACTGGAATAGCTTCCATCTTGTGTTTATTAGCACCGTGTAATTTTCTGTAGATCGCAAGGACTTCCTTCTCTCTTTCGTTCAAACTGGATTCATCGCCATTGAATTCCATGGCCCATTCAAGTTCAGGATAGCTTGCGCCTATCTGGTCTTCGTCAGTTCTATCATCACCCCAAAGTCCGTCGGTAGGAGGAGCTTTCATGATGGCATCGTTCACTCCAAGATACTCTCCCAATTCATACACTTCGGTTTTGTTCAGATCGGCGATCGGACTTAGGTCGACCCCGCCATCGCCGTATTTTGTGTAGAATCCGACCCCAAAATCTTCAACCTTGTTTCCTGTTCCGAGCACTAAATGTCCGCGTAAGGCAGCAAAATAGTATAAGGTCGTCATCCTCATTCTTGCCCTGGTATTAGCCAGAGACATGAATCGATCTTCCTCCTTCTCAACTGCCGGCACGGCTTCAATGAATGCATCAAAAATTGGAGTGAGTTCAACTTCAATACGACTTACATTGGGGAAGTTCTCACAGAGGAAATCAATATGTTTTGAAGCTCTACTTATCTGATCCTTTCCCTGGTGAATGGGCATCTCAAGGCATAGAAGTTTCAGTCCTGTTTTAGCGCCAAGCGCGCTGGTAACCGCAGAATCAATTCCGCCCGATACGCCGAGCACAAAGCCTTTAGTTCCAGCTTTTGCCGAGTACTCATTTAACCAATGAACGATATGCTTGCTTACTCTTTCAACGAGCATCAAAAGAATATTGCCAAATTCAGAGAAGCAAAATCTGCTCTCGTTAATAATTCAGGTCCTGAGCTAATGATAAAAGGCTCTCCTTTCGAGGTTACCTTAGTTACGTCTGTGATGCCATTTTCATCTACCTCAAAGGCCCTTCTTTCATCAGATCCAGCGGTCACCTGACCTTTCAGTGCATTGGTGAAGGCTCCATTATAGGATAAACTCACAACGAGGTTAGTGTGACCGGTTAGGTTGTATTCTATCCCCGCGGCTGCTAACACGCCAACCCTGAAAATTCGAACATCAAGATCAGCGTTTTCGTCGAGTTGATTAGAGCCAGAGTCGTAAAAATCTTCGCCCTTCTGCGTGGTGCGAATATTGAAGGCAGGGCTTATTCCAAATTGACCAAAGTATTTGATATAGCCGATCTCATTCGTTTTCATTTTAAGGCTAATGGGTATTTCAACCTGCCGAATATTGTATTCAACTTGTCGCCTTGCAGGTTCGAGAATCACTCCTCCCGTATCATCTGTAAGTGACACTACACTCGGGTTGTTCATTACACCACCAATGTTATTTATGATCACCCCAGTAGAAAAGAAATAATTATCATTCTTTTCAAGGGAAAAGTCTGTGATCAGGCCATAGCTCAGTCCAGGTTGCACCCCGTCGGACTGGTAGCCTTTCGTGTCACTTCTGATCCAACCAACGTTAACAGCTCCAAACAAGCCGAAACTCAAACTTCTTGAATTTGGATCTGAATCTACAGTGCGAATCACCACCTCATTATCCTGCGAGAACACATGAATTGGGCTTGAGATTATCAAAAGAATTAATGCGAGCGCTGAAAGGCTTTTCATCATTTTCATGGTAGCTAGTTTGAATCTCTATTTTTGCGCTTCCTTAGCGCTGTAAAAAACAAATTTAGGCAATTGCAATGAAGCACCTTCTTCTGATTTTGATCATGATTTCAATTGGGCTTTCATCTTGTGATAACAATCCACATGATGTTGATGTTTCGGGTATAGAGATCCAACTGAAGGTCAAGCATTTTGATCAGGATCTTTTTGGTGAGACAAAAGACTGGAAGCAGAAAAGTAGATCCCTTTCAGCTGAATATGGGGACTTTTACATCAATCTCACTCAAATGATCCCAAATCTGGGCGATATTGATGATCCTGCACATTATCGTTATTTAGAATCATTCGCTAGTGACCCTGATATTTTGGATCTACAGAAAACCATTGAAGAGCGTTTGCCAAACCGCATTCGCTTCACCAGCGATTTTGTTAATGCTTTTCGATACTATCGTTTTCATTTTCCGAATCGAGTAGTTCCAGAGCTCATTTATTTTAATTCTGCCTTGAATGCTAGTCCTTTAGTGAACGACACACAAATGGGGGTGGGCCTTGACTTGTTTTTAGGTTCAGATTTTGAACTTTATGATCGAGTGGGTTATCCTCAATACCTATCGAGTAGAATGAAGCCGGAGTACCTCGTTCATAACAGTATGAGAGGTTGGTTGATATCTGAATTTCCTAAAGCTGAAGCTGAAAATCTATTGGACGATATAATTTGGGAAGGAAAGATCCTTTATGCAATGGATGCTATGTTCCCGTTTGATGAGGACAGTTTGAAAATTGAATACAAGAGCGAGCAAATCGCATGGTGCAAAACCTTCGAGGCTAATGTTTGGGCCCACTTCATTGAAAAGGAACTACTTTACGAGACCAGCATGGCTGAACGTATGAAATATTTGAATGAAGGGCCATTTACCTCAGGGTTTGCCAAAGAATCTCCTGCCCGGGTGGGTAAATGGCTGGGATGGCAGATCGTTAGGGCATACATGAAAGAGAATCAAATTAAACTCTCAGAGCTTTTTGCGTTAAAAGATGCACAAGCCATACTGCGGGACTCAAAATACAAACCAACAAAATGAAAAAATCAGAGATCAAGGTCAATATCAAGCTGGATGATAATAGGGTGCCAGAAGCTTTAAACTGGGAAGCCAGTGATACCGGAGACAAAGGAGAGTGTGATGCCATATTTATGTCGATCTGGGATAAGAAAGACCTAAATACGATGCGAATTGACCTGTGGACAAAAGAAATGCAGGTAGATGCTATGAAACAATTTGTTTTTCAGAACCTTGTGACTCTAGCTGATACTTTTGAGAGAGCCACGTCAGAATCAGAAATGGCAAATGATATCAGGGATTTCAGCACCTATTTTAAGGAGAAGATGGAGCTTTGACCTTCCCGCCGAAAAATGCTTGAAACAGTATTGATAGCAATACCACAGTAAAGCATCCAATGATATTGAAGATCAGAAAGCCAATATCACTGAACTTAAATAGAGTAAGTACGCAAATTTCGGAGATCACAGCAGCCCAGAATACTGCCTTTGATCTGATGTACTTCAAGAAGAAAGCCACAACAAATATTCCCAGAATGGTTCCATAGAAAAGTGAACCAAGAATGTTGACAGCCTGAATCAAATTGTCGACCAGTTTGGCCATCACTGCAAAAAAGATCGCCATGGCTCCCCAAAAAAGGGTGAAGAGTCTCGACGCGTTCAGGTAGTGCTGCTCACTTCCTTCTTTTTTCCAGATGCGTTTATAGAAGTCGATAACCGTGGTGGAGGCAAGTGCATTCAATTCTCCTGCTGTGCTCGACATAGCAGCAGAAAGTATCACCGCCAATAAGAGCCCAACCACACCCACGGGGAGATAGTTCAATACATAGGTGATGAAAATATAATCAGAGTCTTTTGTCTCAAGCAGTGGATTCGTCTCCGTAACCAGTGCTTTGATTTCTTGTCTTTTATCTTTTTCGGCTTTATCCAAACTCCGAATTTGCACTTTCAAGTCTTCATTGGGCGAACTTGCAAAAGCTTCGATCAACTCCTTTTTGCCCATGTGAAGATCTTTAAACTCGGATTCCAGGTTCAAATATCGCTCAGCATTCTTGCTTTCGAGCATGGCTTCTCTAGCTGGGTGATTATAAAAAGCAGGTGCATCTCGAAATTGGAAGAAAACAAATACCAATACTCCGGTCAGCAATATGAAGAATTGCATTGGAATCTTGATCCACGCATTAAAATATAAGCCGATCTTGCTTGCTTTCAGATCCTTACCGCCAAGGTAGCGTTGAACCTGCGATTGATCCGTCCCAAAGTAGCTTAGGGATAGAAAGAAGCCTCCTAAAAGTCCCGTCCATAGGGTATAGCGATTATTCAGATCGAAGGAAAGATCGATGATCTCCATTTTTCCCATGATCCCAGCAATTTCAAGGCTTTTTCCAAAACTGACTGGAATTTGAGATAGCAAAAGCCCAAAAGTGAGCAGCATGCCAAGCAATATGACCGCCATTTGCCACTTTTGGGTAAGGGCAACGGCTCTGGTTCCCCCACTCACGGTGTATAGAATAACGGTCAGACCCACTAGCAGATTCATCAGGTTCAAATTCCAGCCCAGAATACTAGAGAGTATGATTGCCGGAGCGTAGATAGTAATCCCTGCAGCTAATCCTCTCGACATCAAAAAAAGAAAAGCAGTAAAGAGGCGAACTTTTAGATCAAAGCGCGATTCGAGGTACTCATAAGCGGTGTATACTTTTAATCTGTAGTAGATCGGGAGCATAAATGCGCATAGGACCACAATAGCCAGCGGCAGACCAAAGTAGAATTGCACAAAGCCCATCCCGTCTTCATAGGCCTGACCTGGAGTTGAAAGAAAAGTAATAGCACTGGCCTGGGTTGCCATTACCGAAAGTCCAATCGCCCCCCAACTCATGGTTTTTCCACCGAGCAGGTACGACTCAATGTTTTTATTTTGTCTTGTCTTCCACGATCCGTAGAGGGCAATCAGCATTAGGGTTCCACCCATTATGATCCAGTCTGTAGGGGTCATGAGTAGAATTCAGTAAGTGCAAAGAATATAATGATATAAGCCAACAAAAGAGATAATGTGATCAGATTCACTCTGACCCAGAACTTTTGTGATTTCTCGTTGTTTCCCTCTTGTTCCAAAACTTTTTCCAAAATTAGGTGTTCGTCAAAGCAACAAAAAAAGAATGACTGAGTTCGCTCAACATAGTAATCGACTTGAACCTGAGGATTACTATCACAGTGAAGAGGGATATCTTATTTTTACCGAACAGTATCACCTCAAGAGAGGTTACTGTTGTGAGAATGGGTGTTTGCACTGTCCTTATGGATTTAAGAAAGAAAGCCTGCGAGTAGAAAACAAGAAAGAGAACGAACATGAGTCAGATTCAAAGCCAGATCAGCTTTAAAGAGGAAATACAAGAAGGCATCCCATCAGAGTTACCGCCCGCCAGACAACGATCATCAGATCTTAGTCATGCCCCCAAAAGAAAAGAGATACTAAGTGCAGATGAAAAGCGACTTGCCTTGCGCAATGCATTGAGGTATTTCGACAAAGCGCATCACGATACATTGGCCCCAGAGTTCGCAAAGGAATTAGCAGATCATGGAAGGATCTACATGTATCGCTTCATGCCCAGGCACAAACTCTATGCCCGCGACATCAATGAATATCCAGCCAGATCGAAACAAGCTGCTGGAATCATGTTGATGATCCAGAATAACCTGGACCACGCCGTTGCTCAACATCCCGAAGAGCTGATCACTTATGGTGGAAACGGAGCCGTGTTTCAAAATTGGGCTCAGTACAGACTCTGCATGAAGTATCTGTCAGAAATGACGGATGAACAAACTCTGGTGATGTATTCAGGCCATCCAATGGGCTTATTTCCATCACATCCTGATGCGCCAAGAGTTGTGGTAACCAATGGAATGATGATCCCAAATTATTCTTCTCAGGATGATTGGGAGAAATTTAATGCCCTTGGGGTAACTCAGTTTGGGCAAATGACAGCGGGCTCTTACATGTATATCGGTCCGCAAGGGATCGTTCATGGAACGACCATAACGGTGCTCAATGCCGGAAGAATGATCGACCCTGAGGCAGATGGATTGTCATCGAAGTTGTTTGTGACCGCTGGATTAGGAGGAATGAGTGGGGCTCAACCTAAAGCAGGGAATATCGCAGGCTGCGTTTCAATTACGGCAGAGATCAACCCGAGCGCTGCATACAAAAGGCATGAACAAGGCTGGGTAGATGAGGTGATAGAGGACCTCGAAGAACTTATAGATAAGGTTGAAAAGAGCAGGGAATTAGGCGAAGCCAAGGCCTATGCTTATTTGGGAAATATCGTTGATCTGTGGGAATATCTTGCAGAACATCAAGTTAAGGTAGACATGGGCTCTGACCAAACCTCCTTGCACAATCCATGGGCTGGAGGATACTACCCTGTAGGCTATAGCTTCGAAGAGAGTAACAACATGATGGCCGAAGAACCCGAAGCTTTCAAAAATGCTGTGAAAGAATCACTGCGAAGACACGTGGAGGCAGTCAATAAATTGAGTGATCAAGGCATGTACTTCTTCGATTATGGCAATGCATTTCTTCTTGAATCAAGTAGGGCTGGAGCCGATATCATGGATGACAAGGGCGGATTCAGGTACCCATCCTATGTGCAGGATATCATGGGTCCAATGTGCTTCGACTATGGCTTTGGGCCATTCCGGTGGGTATGTTGTTCGAGCGACCCCAATGATCTTGATAAAACGGATGAGATAGCCGCAAAAGTGCTTGAAGAGATGATGGCAGATAGCCCTAAAGAGATCCAGCAACAGATGGCTGATAACCTTCGGTGGATAAGGGCGGCGAAAGAAAACAAACTGGTTGTAGGAAGCCAGGCGCGTATTTTATATGCCGATGCCGAGGGAAGAACAAAAATTGCCAGGGCCTTTAATGAAGCTGTTCGAAACGGTGATCTATCAGCTCCCGTGATCCTTGGAAGAGACCACCACGATGTTTCAGGTACCGATAGCCCATTCAGAGAGACGGCAAATATCTACGATGGTTCACAATTCACCGCAGATATGGCAGTCCAGAATTTTGTTGGAGATGCTTTTAGAGGAGCTACCTGGGTTTCACTTCACAATGGTGGAGGCGTTGGCTGGGGAGAGGTCATCAATGGCGGCTTCGGAATGATGCTCGATGGAAGCGATGAGGCAGATCGCCGACTTGAATCTATGTTATTCTGGGACGTGAACAATGGAATCGCCCGCAGATCCTGGGCCAGGAACGATGCTGCTGTATTCGCCATCAAAAGAGCAATGAAGGAAGAACCCGCTCTTAAAGTAACTTTACCCAACTTTGCAGATGATGATCTTATAGAGAGATCGATATCTTAGCGAAGTTGAGAACACTGCTTGAATTCATTCGTCAGAGCATTTTAACCAGACTATGGTTGGTCTTCGGACTGCTTTATTCACTTTCTGTGCTTATTGTAGCATGGTTGGTTTTTGAGATCCAGGAAGAAGAAATCCTTCGCAACGCAGGTAGTGAGAGCCGACACCGTTCGGAGTTGGCGCTAAAAGAATTTAAAGCTCAACTTGAGCTGGCTCAACGGGATATTTTACTGCTCTCTTCCAGTCCAAGCCTGAAGCACTTTGTTGAGGAAGCAAATGATGAGAATAGAACTGAGCTTTCAGCGCTTTTTGAACAATACCTTAGCACAAGAGAAGAATATTTTCAGGTAAGATATCTCGATGCTCAAAGTGGAATGGAACTTATTCGCCTCGATAAGGACCAGGGTGCCATCATCCAAAAAGCAGATTCAGCGCTTCAAAATAAACGCAACCGAGAATATTTTGAAGAGACTATTAAGTTAGAAAGAGATGCATTCTATTTCTCAGAGATCAATCTGAATAGAGAGCACAATCAGGTGAGTATACCAGAGATAAAGACCTTAAGGGTTGCCTCACCGATCTATAAGGATGAAAGCCAACTAAAGGGTGTTGTGGTGATAAACATCGACCTACAATCATGGTTGACCAAGATTCGCTCACTAACTAGTGATAGGAGCGAGATGATCATCTTAAAAGATAATGACGAGTACGTTTTACATCCCAATGATAGCCTCAGTTTCGGGATGGACAGGAAGCACGGCCATTTAAGTTCAGTTGATCTTGGCTTAGCAATGACCGAAGCTGATACAGCGGAGTACTTCAAGGGGAGTTTTCAGACAAAAGAGATGCTCTACACTTCTCAGAGTTACACTTATAACAAATCACCAGAGCGCAGTTTGAGTTTCATCGACTATATCGAAGAAGCTGAGCTTTTTGCTTCCATCACTGAAAAAAGAAGGGAAATTGTTGGCCAGAGCATAATGATCATGTTCATAGGGCTCTTTATCATTTTCTTGCTTGCAAAAAGGCTTATTCGCCCTCTCCTTAGGATGAAAGATGAGATTGCAAAACGAGGTACTCAGGCAGAGTTGAACTTAACAGATAGCAAAAGAGACGATGAGCTCGGAAGTTTGGCAAAAAGCTTTGAAGAACTTACTTTAAAACTACAGGAAGAGGCCGCGATGTCGCTTGAGGCGATGAAAAGAGCAGAAAAACTTTCTGAAGAAAAAGAGGACTTCCTTGCGAACTTCTCTCATGAACTTAGAACTCCTCTCAATAGCATTTTGGGAATGTCGGAGGTGCTTACTGAGAATGACCCAAGCCCGAAACAAAAGCCTGTACTCAATACTTTGAAGTATGCGGTTTTAAACTTGAGGGCGCTAATTGGTGATGTCCTTGACTCGAGCAAGATCGATCAGGGTGATATCGAACTGAAAAAGGAACTTCTGATCCTTCCTGAGCTCGCCCAAAATCTGATCCTCAGTCACAAACCCGAAGCTGACCGTAAAGCACTTGATTTAAGTTTCGAAATTGATGATGCGATCCCGGCTAGACTCGAAGGCGATTACCTGCGTCTTTATCAGGTCTTGAATAATTTACTTTCTAATGCGGTGAAGTTTACTTCTGAGGGGGGAGTAGTGTTGCGCATAAGTCAAAAAGATGACCTGATCCGTTTTGAGGTGATCGATAGCGGACCTGGGATTCCATTGGAAGATCGCGAGCGCATCTTTGAAAAATACAAGCAGTCGGAGTCGGGTAGAAGAAATACTCAGGGCCTAGGGCTTGGGCTCAATATCGCAAGGAATCTTGTTGAACTAATGGGCGGGGAATTACTGCTAGAGGACAGCAAAAAAGGCAGTCATTTCAGTTTTGCGCTTCACCTGCCTGCCTTAAAGGAAGAGGCAGAACCTAAAGGCCAAAGAATTGAGGCAAAAAGAAAGATACTTTGTGTTGACGATATTGCGATAAATAGATTCACTTTGAGCCAGTTGCTTGAACCTGAAGGCTATGAAGTACTTGAAGCTGAAAGTTGTGCGGAGGCCAAAAAAATTCTCGAAACTGAAGCATTGGAGGTCGTGATCATGGATCTTAGAATGCCAGAAGTAGATGGTTTTGAGTGTATCAGATCTATGCAATCAGATCAGATCAATTTCATTGCACTGTCGGCGAATCTGGGAGATATTGAGAAGGCAAAGTTGGAAGGCCTTGGGGTGAGGTATGCCATGGAAAAGCCGGTCAACAAAAATGAACTCAAGCGATATTTGGACCTACTCTTTGCAGAACAATCTGGGCTGACTGAAAAGCTTAGGGTTTATTTTGAGGGTGCATCGGATGAAAAACTAGAGAAAGCGAAGCAAGTGATGATAAAAGATATCGCTGATGCAGCTGAAGCTCTCAAATCTGAACCAAAGCAGGAAAAGTTGGATGACATCATTCATAAACTCAAACCTTCTTTGACCATTCTCTCAAGAGAAGACATTCTAAAACTCGATGCCAGTAAGATGAGTCAGGAATTAAGTGATTTATCGAAGAAGCTGGAATCGACTCAATAGCCTCTTTTGAAAAAAGTGCTGCATATCATGTATTCAGGTCTGGGAGGACATGCGGCTGTGGTCTTTTCATACCTGAATGGAGATTACCTCAGGTCATTTGAGCACGAAATCCTCTTCTTTGGGGTAGAAGACTTAAACCCCGAGTTTGCTGCGATTTGCAGATCAAGAGGGCTTAACTACCACTTCGTGAAGAAAGAGGGTGCCTTTTTTGCTTTTAAATTATTGGGGTTCTTGCTGAGATCTGACTACCAACTCATCATTGATCATAGCCTACCCCTGATCCCGATACTACATTATGGTCGCTTTTTAAAGAATCAGCCTTATGTCGTAGTGGATCATGCCATGTCGGAAAGTAAGCGTGATGTTGACGAGAGATGGTTAAAACTTGCTAATGTTTCTGCGAAGCAGATCATTGTTCTATCTGATTCCTCCAGAAAAGAAATCATTGACCGAACGGGAATAGCACCTGAGAAATGTGTTGTGATTCCCAATGGTCTTGATCTAGCGCTTTATCAAAAACTAGCTCAGAACGAAAACGAGATCAGGATCATTACCCATGGTAGGTTGATTCCCTTAAAGCATATTGATATGGTCATAAGGGCCGTGTTTGAGCTGAAAGATGAGTTCCCGAATCTAAAAGTAGATATTGCTGGAGAAGGTGAGGAGAGAGAAAAGCTACTCAGGCTGACAAGCGAACTTGGTCTAAACGCACAAGTTGAGTTTTACGGTCTACTTTCTTCAAAAGAGATTCAGGAACTATTGAGCAAAGCGGATATTTATATCAATTCAAGTTCAACGGAGAACATGAGCACAGCACTGATGCAAGCCATGGCAAGTTCACTCACCTGCCTTGTTTCTGACATCGAGGCCAATCGAAACCTTATAAGGAACGATGTTAATGGCCTGCACTTCAAAGAAGGAGATGAATCCGATTTGAAAGAAAAGCTAAGAACAGCGCTTTTAGATAAGGACAAGAGATTAGCTCTGGGAATAGAAGCAAGGAAATATGCCGATCAAAATTTTGGGATCGATAAATTACAAAGAAGGTACAGGCAGCTTACAGAAGAGTTTATCGCTTAAAGCCTTTCCAGGCTGTTCACTAATTTATCCTTGTAACTGGCTCCGCAAGGAATTTCACCCAAAGAGGTCTCGATTTTATCATTAGAGATCTTGTCGATCTCCTTAATATTTACAATGTAAGAGCGATGAACGCGTTGAAAATGTGCCGGAAGTTGCCCTTCAAGGTCGCTGAGTTTCATAAGAGCAAGTGTCTTGTTGCCTTTGCACATAAAGCGAGCATAGTTGCTTTCACTTTTCACATAGACCAGTGTGCTGAGATCGATCTTCACAAGGCTTCGGCCATCTTTAACAAAGAGAATATCCCTGTTCTCTTCAGTCTCAGGTCGCAGTTTATTGACAACCTTCAAGAAGTCACTAAGCTCAAAGGGCTTCAAAAGATAACCGACCACATTATAGTCAAAGGCCTCAACAGCAAAGCCCGAGTCAGAACTCACAATGACCACTTTCGCCTCAGGATTAAGATGTTTTATGAGCTCTGAGCCCTTGATCTTAGGCATGTTGAGATCAAGAAATACCAAATCAAAATCACCTGAACTGAGAATATTCAGCGCAGAGACCCCATCTTCGATCTTGAGACAATAATCGATGAATTCAATCTGATCACAGAAGGACTCGATCTGCTCCCGGATGAGGGCATCATCATCAATGACCATTGCTTTTAATCCCATAAGTCGAAAGTACAATAAGCTTTACATCAAAAATATTGAGATTGACACAAGAAAACAGGGTTTTCGCATAATGGAATTTGAAAAACCCTGATTACAAGCTAATTTCAAGAAAAATTTGACACAAATGGTGAAGAATCTAACCATCGTTATCCTATTTCTTGCAGTAGTTGGCCTGCTTGTGTTCGATATAAGCGACTCTGAGGCGAAACTTGGAGAAGAAAGACCATACACGAGTGCTGGAGGGCCTGAAGAACTTCATATGAAGCAGAGTCCACCCGCAACAGCAAAGGAGTATAAAGATCAGGATTATGGGCTTGGCCCAAATGCTGAGGGCAAACTAAAGCCATACCCAAAAGCAGACAAAGGGGAACGAACCCCGTTCAATCTTTGGGAGTATGCCGGAAAAGCAGGTAGTTCATTCACAAGCCCAACGCTTCCAATGCCCTGGGATGAGTGGGTAAAGATGAATAAGGATCGCAAACCTCAGTTCATGAAAGAAGTTGATGCCTACATGGCTCAGCGCTTTGACTTCAATGGAGAGGTCATGGATGGCGTATTGATGTCTGGCGGAAGGAAAGAAGTCATGAAAGGTCCGATTGCCAAGCTTCCTTCTTCTGTTGAATCATTCGAGGAGCTTTCAAAAATGAAACCTGCAGAGATCAGAGAGAAGGGCCTTTTCCCTTACAAACCACTAGCTCATCCAATAGCAACCACAGCCCACATGGTTTTTCCTGATAGCTGGAATAAGGTGCACCCAGAACACATCAGAATGGATGTTGATCACGATTTCCCTGATCAATATCTTCCTGAGTTTCCACCACCACTGTTTCTAACTACACACAAAGAACTTGGAGATGTCTCAAAGGGTAAAGAAATTACCATCTCAAACTACTGGGAGATCTTTGATGGCATACTTACCCCTGAGCAAATGGAGGGTTTAAAAGAGCTTCTCCGACCTACACCAACTACATGGTTCAATCAAACGGTACACAGAATCACTGAAGAGCCAAGCGCAGGGGTAGCTTGTTTCTCTTGTCATGTGAATGGACATACCAATGCTGCCTTTGAGCTGGCTCCGGATGCAAGGCCGAATCAAGCCAGACTCAGAGTAGAAACACCTACAATGAGAGGAAATTACAACTTGATGCAATTGGCAAGTAAGCGTTCGGTGAGAAGTATGGATCACTTTGCAGAGATCGAAGAGTATTTTGATGGAGACCCTGGAATGCAGCAGGCTATTGGGCCAAGAGCTCATCAAAAGCAAGTGGCCAACAGAATGGGCGACTTTAATGCTATTATCGACTTTCCTCCGGCTCCAAAGCTTGGACCAACTGGCAAGTTGATCAAAGATATGGCCAGCGATGCCGAATTGCGAGGAGAAGCGCTTTTCTGGGGTAAAGCTCAATGTTCAAGTTGTCATAATGGGCCTGCCTTTGTAGATGATTATATGCATGATCTAAAGGTTGAGCGTTTTTATATCGGTCGCCCGGAAGGTCCCATCAAGACCTTCCCGCTTCGCGGGATCAAAGACTCTCCACCTTACCTGCATGATGGACGTTGTCCAACCTTGCACGATGCCGTTGAATTCTTTAATCTGGTTCTGGAATTGGATCTTAATAAGCAAGAAAAAGACGACCTGGTCGCTTACATGCTATGTCTTTGATCAATCCAAAAATCAGCATTGTACTTCTGCGTCTCAGCTTTGGGATCATCTATGTATGGTTCGGAATGTTGAAGTTCTTTCCCGGTGTGAGTCCAGCAGAGGGCCTGGCGGGAAAAACAATACACTATTTGAGTTTTGGCATTCTTGAATCAGATGTTGCTGTGAAGGTACTTGCCGTAATTGAAGTGGCCATAGGCTTAGGCTTTCTCTTGAACAAGTTCTTCAAAAGAGTGCTGGTGGTCATGTTACTTCACATGATATGCACCTTCAGCACATTTGTTATTCTCCCTGAAGAGATGTTTACTGTTGCTCCTTTCGGACTTACCTTAACTGGCCAATATGTCGTTAAGAATCTTATCCTGATTGGCTCTGGAATGTTGATCCTGAATTTTCTGAATGTCCCTAATCCAGCAGAGGAGCCAAGTAAAGTGATCTCTTGAATTAGCCGTTCTTCACGACAGTCTTATCTTTGTTTCATGAGAGTGATAATTCTAGGGCTGATCAGCTTTTTACTTTGTTTATCGGCCCAGGCCCAAACCATCGAAAAAAAGAAAGATTCCTATGTGATCCGCCATGAAGGTAAATGGCTGGTGAAACCCAAGTTTGAGGAGATTCGCAGACTGAGCGAAAAGGACGATAATGTTAGCTGTTTCGCGGTGAAACAGGACGGCAAGTTCGACCTACTCTACTTTGTTAAAGATCAGGTACTAGGGCCTAAGTGGAAGGACCTTGAGTTTCCCTACGACGACATTGAATTGATGACTGAACAGATCGCGCGAACACGATCGGGAGATAAGTATGGACTTCTTCAGGTGGATCACTGGAAGATCAAACAGCTGCAGCCCTCAAAGAAAATAATTGACCCCGAATGTGATGAAATATTAATGTGGTCAGAGAAATCTGGAGACAAGGTCAAAAGAGATCACAATGCTGTTTGGTTCTTGTTGAATGGGAAACAGGGGCTAGTGCTAAATATTGGTGGAAAGTTAAGCCCGAATTACCGTTTGGTAGTAACTGGTGCCGATGATATCAAGGTATTTGAATCGAATAAAGATCTTCTGGCTGTTCGGATGAAAGATAAAACGGGCCTCTTCGATGTCTACAAAAAACAGAAATATGTATTTCCACCCAAGTATCAGAGCATGACCGAGGTTGATCTTGGGGAGCTTTACCCTGATGAGCTTTCAGGAGCTTTCTTTATAGTATCGGAGTATGACAAGTATGGATTTAGCTATATCGATACGGAAGACGAGCTTCAAATGCTTCCTCTGGAATTTGATAGCATCATCCAGTTAGGGAAAACCGGATTCTTTAAACTTCAGAAAGAAGATAAAGAAGGTTTGAGTAATCTATTAATTGACGAGAAGAAGTTCAAGGAGCTTTGCAGGGTAGGTTATGACAGTTTGCAGTTGGTCGGTTTTGAAGGTTCTGCTGAAAAGGAGTTTTATATCTCCCTACAATTTGACGGATTAAAAGGTTTTGCCAGAGTTATTCCTGAAGAGGGAGGTGTATTTGAAATGATGTCGATACCCGAATTTGAGGAGATACATTCATTCAGAAAAACCAAAGATGGCGCCATCTCTTATGTAGTGGGAAAGGGCGGAAGTTATGGCTATCGTTACTTCATGAGCGATGAGGTGAAATGGGATGTTGAGCTTCAGTACAGAGAGGTCATCTCGCTGGTGCACAATGGTATTGAGCTCTTTCTTTGTATAAAGAAGAATAACATCGAGGTAAATCCACACCAAAAAAAGAGTCGCCTCTTCTTAAGTCCGTATAAAGAGGTTTCTCACAGGGCATTGGCATATCACGACACGGCAGCAGGGATTCTTGAAACAAATTACAGAATAGACTTCTACAATCATATCACTCAAAAATTGAAAGCACTGGAAGATTATCGTATCCATACTGATACTGCGGTATTCGATATCGGAATTGGAATTCCAGGGGAGGTTTTGAACTGCTGCTTGAGTTCGAGCAAGGTGAGTCTTGAGCTCGGTGGTAAACGCATTGATGTAAAGAAGATCCTGGATGAATTAGTTATTGGTCCCAGGTTTAAAAACAATCTGATGTCATTCGAAGACAATACTTTGAGAATACACGAGTGGTCGGAATCGGAGGCTAATGTAGGACTTGCCAGCTATTATTTTAAATCAGACACCCTTCAGAGCAAGACCTTTGGCGCCTTGGTTGATACCTATGTATATAAGGAAAACAAGAAGACAAGAATTCGCAAGGAGTTGAGTGGCGACAAGAAAAAGGAGTTTAAGGTTAGCCTTGAATATGATGAGAACGGAAATCTCATCAAAGTATTGGAAGACTTCAATGAAACTGCAGTGAACAAGGTAGAGTTTGAATATGATAGCACAGGCATTGTTGGTATATCTTCAGCTCAAAAGGCAGCCGGTTCAAAGAAATTCACTGGATCAGGAATCTGGGAGATCAAGAGGGATAGCAGCTTGAACATCGCAGAACTCATCTATTTCAATAATGAGGGCCAAAGTTTAAAGGCCAAAGCATCAGAGCTCTCAAAGCAGATCTATCAGCTGAATTGGTCTGGTGATAAGATCACTAATATGAGCTGCCTTAACGGCGAAGGTGAGCCTTGTGAATATGGATCACAATTTAAGATCGAAAGGAATAAACAAGGGCGTTTTGAGACCCTTGTGATTCTTGGACCTGAAGACGGTCAGGTTCGACGAGTAAGTGATCCTCATGTTATTGAGGCACTGCCTATTGGTGGTTTTGTTTTACCATTTGTGATCAAAGCTGACCACTTCTAAGGCTCGCCCCAAGCTCTTTAACGTAGCTATCAAAGATCTTTTTGACCACAATATCCACTCTCTTGTCGGTAAGGGTCTTGTTATCATCTCTGAATACATAGCTCAGAGCGTATGACTTTTTACCCTTCTCAAGATTTTTCCCTTCGTAAACATCAAAAAGAGAAACATCTCTTAAGATCGAGCTATCCGTTTTTAAAGCCAGTTCCTCAAGCTGCTTGAAGCTAACGCCTTCATCTACCAATAGGGCAAGGTCCCTTCTAACAGACTGGAATTTTGGAATATCACTTACCTGAACATCATGATTCAAGCAGTATTTACACAGCGCATCCCAGTCCAATATTGCCATAAAAACAGGACCTTTTACATCGAATTTCTTGCATAGCTCAGCCTTGACCAAACCAAGGTGAATGACCTCATTCTTCCTCTTTTTAAATGAAAGTCCCTCTGAAAAGAATCTTGAATCACAGGAAGTGCTTTGAGCGAGTTGAGTAGACAAGCCCAGGCTTTTCAATACTTTCTGAACCATTGATTTTAGCTGGTAGAGGTCTGAGGAGCGACGCGGACTATTCCAGAGTTCGTCATCAAATTGTCCGCTTAAAGCGATACATAGCTCTTCCTTTTCATTGAAGCTCGCTTCTGCTTTTCCATAGGTTTTTCCGAACTCAAATAATTTCAGATCATTGCTTTGATGGTGCTGATTTTGGCGAATGCTATGCAGCATATCATAAACCATATTTGCTCTCATCACATTCAGCTCATTGCTCAGTGGATTAAGGATCTCAACAAGTTCACTTCCTTCGGCGTATTCCCTGGAAGAGGAGAGTGAATTCGACATGCATTCTGTAAGCCTACTTGAAACGAGCAGATCTGCAACTCTATTTTTTAGGGCTTCACGATCTACTCTAGGAGCTGGATTGATGGAGATATGCATCTTATCCGGCATTGGAATTTCATTGTAGCCATAGATCCTGAGGATCTCCTCAACAATATCGGCTTCTCTTCTAACATCCACCCGGTATGCTGGAACAATCAATTCGAACTGGTCGCCGCTTTCTTTAGCAATCTTGATATCCAGATAATTCAGGATCTCCCTGATCTTTTCAATTGCTAATCTTTCTCCCATCAGTCTGCTCGCAGTCTCATAGTTGAAATGGACCCTATGATCCTCGATCTTTTCCGGGTACGACTCCAGGATATCAGATGAGATCTTCGCGCCACATACCTCTTTTAGCAAGTTTACAGCAGCTTTTAAGGCTTTTATGGTGATGTGTGGATCAATACCTCGTTCATAGCGAAATGAAGCATCAGTGCTAAGCCCTTGCCGTTTGGCGGTCTTTCTGATGTGAACAGGGTCAAAGTATGCGCTTTCAAGGAATACTCTTTCTGTTTTTGTGCTTACCCCAGAGGTCAAACCTCCAAAAACTCCCGCAATACACATGGCATCATTATCGTGACAGATCATCAGATCATCGGAGGTCATCTCCCTTTTTTCTTCATCCAGGCTTATGAATTCCTTTTCTGCTTGAGCTTTCCTGACTACAACTCGGCTATTCTGAATTTGATCATAGTCGAAGGCATGCAGCGGCTGACCCATATCATGCATGATGAAGTTTGTGATATCCACCACATTATTGATCGGGTTGAGTCCAATTGACCTCAATCGGTTTTGAAGCCATTCGGGCGATTCAGCAACTTTGATCTCACTCAGGCAAACACCGGCATATCTCGGGCAGGCATCTTTATCCTGAACATCGAGGGAAATGGCAAGTTTTTCACCATCTCTTTCAAATGAATCTGAACGTGGTGACTTCAATTCAGTTTCGGGAGCGCTAATTCCTTTGGTTTTTAAGACCGCCAAAAGATCCCTGGCAACACCGAAATGAGACATGGCATCCGCTCTATTTGGAGTAAGCCCGATTTCAAAAACAATATCTGTTTCCAGATTGAAATAGTCGGAGGCAGGAGTACCAACTTTCGCATGATCGTCAAGAACCATGATACCATCGTGATCATCACCGAGACCTATCTCATCCTCGGCACAGATCATTCCTTGCGAGACTTCACCCCTGATCTTTGCTTTTTTTATCTCAAAGCTTTCGCCGTTGGCGGGATAGAGCATACTTCCAACAGTGGCAACAACTACTTTCTGACCTTTTGCAACATTGGGAGCTCCACAAACGATAGGAAGTTTTTCTGACCCAATATCGACGGTGGTGAGCTTTAGGCGATCAGCATTTGGATGCTTTACGGCATCGATGACTTCTCCAATGAAGATTCCATCGAGACCACCTTTCACCTGTTCAAATAGCTCCATTCCCTCAACCTCCAGGCCGCAATCGGTTAAAAGGCCTGATACCTCATCTGCCGATAGGTCAATATTGATGTAATCCTTGAGCCACTTGTAGGAGATCTTCATAATGCTCTGTTTTCAGTGGCAAAAGTAAAATTGTTTTCTGCGTATTGATCATGAAATGCAGGTTGAAACATTTTTAGAGGGAGGCCGTAAATAGGAGGATATGATTCCGGTTAACGCTCCGTGGACTTTTAAGCCCCTTGATAAACCAGTTAAAAGGGTGCTCCTGATCGATGATGATGAGATCTTCAACTTCGTAACCAGAAGGATCATTAGTAGGGTAGACCCTGAGATGATCGTGAGTTCTTTTGAGAATCCTGAAGCGGGCTATAAGAACCTATTGGAGATCGAGCCGGACCTTATCCTACTTGACCTTAACATGCCTCATTTGAATGGTTGGGCTTTTCTTGAAAAGATGAAAGAAGATGGCTTGAACTATCCTGTCGTTGTGCTCACCTCATCTATTTTAAGGGAGGACAAAAGCAAATCGAAGTCATTCGACAACGTATATGGTTACATTACAAAACCAATGGAGGTCAAACACCTTAATTCAATTCTGACAAGTGCAGCAGCTGTTTGAGAAGAAGCTTGATCTATTTGACTTTTTTGAGGGGTCTGACTCGCACCTGCTTCTTTTGCTTGATGACGAATTCAACATCATCAATGCCAACGCTTATGCTGAGTCGTTTTTTGGGATCGCAGCGGAAGATTTGCCTCTGCCGCTATGTCGTTTTGCTCTAGCTACACAAGAAGACAAGCTATTTGATGAAGAGGCTGCAGGGGTGTACGGAATTTACGTACGTGAAAACAGCGGAAGGGCTGTTTACTTAAAGGGTCTCTTAAAAGCGAAGAACGGATTCAAAGTAGCTATTCTCAGGGATGGAAGCCTTTCAAAAATGCGCAATGATATTTTTGAAGGAATAAGCCGTGCCATTCGATCTTCAGCGGTAGGCAAAACCTTTTTTGAGATTTTCAGCGAAGCCGTAGCGAGATCATTTGGAGTAGATGTTGTGCTTATTGGGAGCTACAATGAATCTAAGAAGTCAATCAGCTGTCCGGTGCTGTGGAATAGGCGTGACTTTAGAACAGATGTCGAATACTCCATAGAGCATACTCCGTGTGAGAATGTGGTTCATACAGGGGCTGAGTATTTCCTTGATCACAAACTGCAAGAGAGCTATCCAAAAGACAAAGACCTACAAGATTTAAGTGTCAATACCTACTTCGGCATGCCGCTTACCGATCTCGATGGGGGAATCATTGGTCACATAGCAGTGATGAGTGAAAAGAACATCCCTGACAAGGAGCTGCTTAGCTCGGTCCTTTCTCAATTTAAGGATCGGCTTTCCTTTGAGCTTGATAGAATAGGCTATCAAAACCGACTGGAAGAAGTTTATGATCGCTTTAATTTCATTGCTGAGAAGAGTTCCGATATCATATCATTGGTTGAACCCCATGGGTCATTTATTTATGTGAGCCCTTCATCACTTGATATTTCAGGCTATGAAGATGAAAAACTGATTGGTAAAAATGCCATAGACTTTATCCATCCGAAAGATCTGAAACGATTTGAGCTCAGTGGCGGACTCCGATACTTCAGAAAATTATCACAGTCACATGACCTTATTCAGTACCGACTACTAAACCAGGATGGAAGCTATAGCTGGGTGGAGAGTGCCATTTCATTTTCCAAAGGCCTCTACCTTGTGGTTACACGTGATATAACCGAAAGGAAAGAAATGGAAGACGCCCTCAGAGATCAACGCGAATTCTTAAGAAACATCATTGATAAGGCACCGAACCTGATCTTTATCAAGAATAGAAATGGTGAGTATAGCCTTGTGAATGAAAGCATGGCTCAATTAATTGGCTTACGACCTGAGGAGATCATAGGTCTAACGGATGATCAGTTGCCATTTGAGGAGACCAAGCGTCAGAGTTTCCTCAATGAGGACAAAAGAATCTTTGAGACTGGAAAAGCTGAGGTGATTGAAATGGATCAATTCACAACTGATGAAGGAAAGCTGAAGTACTTTCAATACATCAAACAACCTCTTTTTAATCAAAACGGAAAAGTAGAGCAGATCCTAATGGTCGCCACTGATATTAGTCATCGGGTTGAAGCCGAGGCAGAGCTTCAAATAGCCAAAGATCGAGCAGAGGAATTGAGCAAGATCAAAACAAACTTCCTGGCAAATATGAGCCATGAGATCAGAACCCCCATCAATGGTATCTTAGGCTTGAGCGAGCTGATCGAAGCAGAGTTTGAGTCGGTAGAAGGGCTAAAACAGTACACCGGACTTTTAAAGGAAAGTGGACAGCGACTCTTGAATACCATTGTTAGCATACTCGACTTCTCCAAATTAGGGTCAGAGAAGATAGAGCCGGAACTCAGCAATTTTGACCTTGTTGAATTCCTTAAGAATTACTTACCCAGTATGAGAGTGCTTGCTGATAAAAAGAAGCTTTACCTGCACAGTGAGTACAATCTGGAACATATTGAGATGAGGTTCGATAAAAGGGTTTTGACCTTGGTATTGAATAACCTCATTGGCAATGCAGTGAAATTCACGAAAAAAGGTGGGGTTACCATAACGAGTTCATTGGTGAAAGTAAAAGGAAGAGCCTTTGTGCAGATCGATATATCAGATACCGGAATAGGTATATCGAATGATTTCATGCCCAAGATCTTCTCACCTTTCATTCAGGAAAGTGAGGGGTTTAACAGGGAGTATGGTGGAACCGGCTTAGGGCTTTCCATTGTGAAGCGATATATTGAACTTTTTGGTGGCTTTATTAAAGTAACATCCAAAAAAGACGAGGGAAGCAAATTCTCGATCTTCCTTCCATTAAAACCCATGGTATAAGTTCTTAACTTTCCTGAAAATAAGGAAAGATGCGTTCTAGATCGATCAGTTTTCAGGGGAGTCAAAATAACAACATCAGTGCTATATTGGATTTACCACTTGACGAGCGCCCTGAGGCATACGCGCTTTTTGCTCATTGCTTCACCTGCTCCAAGAACTTACTCACGGTAAAACGAATTAGCAGGAGTTTAACCAATGAAGGCATTGCCGTCTTTCGTTTCGACTTCACAGGACTTGGGCAGAGTGAAGGGGAGTTCTCCGAAACGAATTTCAGCTCAAACCTTGCTGATCTTCAATTGGCCGCTGACTATTTGAAAGAACATTATGAATCTCCACAGCTATTGATAGGGCACTCATTAGGTGGTACGGCTGCACTTCATTCGGCGACAAATATCAAATCGGTAAAAGCGGTGGCAACCATCGGCTCTCCTTTCGAAGCTGCGCATGTGAAGCATATGTTCCAGTCTAAGCTGGATGAGTTGGAGCAAAAAGGTGAAGCAGAAGTTGATATAGGAGGGAGGTCCTTTCGTTTTAAGGCGTCATTTCTTGATGATATCAGTAAGCAAAGCACCAGTGAGATCCTACCGGAGCTTCAAAGAGCGCTTTTGGTTTTTCACTCGCCCCAGGATCGTATCGTAAATATTGATGAGGCAGCCAGTATATATAATGCAGCCAAACATCCAAAAAGTTTTGTTTCTCTCGATGGTGCTGATCATCTGGTCAGAAATGAAAGTGATGCAACTTATGTTGGGGATGTGATTGCCAGTTGGGCCAGACGTTATATTCCGAAACAACCAAAAAACGAACTCTCTCTTCAACAGCAGGTGGCTGTTCGCAGCACGGAGAATAGATTTACAACGGAACTAAGGGCAGGTAAACATCATTTTCTGGCAGATGAACCAGAGTCTGTGGGCGGCTTAAATGCTGGTCCCGCACCATACGATCTATTGTTATCCGCTCTAGGAGCCTGTACCTCCATGACCATCAAAATGTACGCAGACCATAAAGGGATTGATATAGGGGAACTTGAGACTCATTTATCCCATGAAAGACAGCATAAGAAGGATGCCTCAAATTGTGATAAAAAAGGTGCCTACCTCTCCACCTTAAAAAGGGAGATACGTTTTGATGACAAGCTCGATAATGATATCAGAAAAAAGCTTATTGAGATCGCCAACAAATGTCCAGTTCACAGAACGCTCGAAGGACCTATTGAGATCAGTACTTCGGAGTTATTGAATAGTAAGTAGGGGAATTCAACAGCTCAGTTTGAAAAACTTGGGTTCATTGGTCATCAAAACGCAACCTTTCGTTAAGATCTTCGTACTCTAGACTAACTAAACTTGCATTTCATCGAAGAAAAACGCAGTTTAACGACAGAATTCAAGATTATGAGCCCTCAAAAGACCAATACAAAACCAAACTTCACCAAGCCAATTTTGATCGTGATCCTGATGTTTTTGCTCCTTTTTGTAGGTGTACAGGAGATAGATGCCGCGCAAATCTCTGATATGACAAGTGATCAAAAAGCGATCGATAAAATTTTCAGAATGTCTGGAAGTTCTCAAGGGGTGAGTTTTGGAAGAAGTATTAGTCTACCAAAGTTGGCTTATCTCTTTGTGCTTCAAATTGCTGTGGTGGGAGCAATTTTCTACAGAAATATTTATAAAGCGCTCTGATCAATAGTCATCTTCGTCCCACTCGAATTCTTCCGTCGACTTCTCCGATTCTCCTTCTTCAATCAGTTTCTTTAACAGACCTTTAAAGCCAGCTTCTTTTGTTTTTTTGTCTGGGCTCGCTGTGGAATCAGCCTTTTTTTACTCCCTGCTTTCTTCTTCTGGATCCCAAATCAGTTCAATTTCTTTGGATTCTTCCTTTTCAACATCAAGGCTCCTGAGAGAATCTGACTTTAAAATTTTTATTTCTTCTTTTAGGATATTCTTTAGCTCTTCTTTTTCAGAGCTCACTATCCCTTGCCTGTAGGCTTTTCTTTTCTCTTTATCAATGCTGAAATCAGGATCATCTGCCTCACCTTCCATTTTTAGAAAGACCCTCTTTCTTCCTGTACCATCATCAATGATCTCATTTCCATATTCATCCACTTTAGACTTTCGAGCGAGCAGATCAGTAATGTAGAAGTCAAGGCTGAAATCTAGTCGGTGATCAAATTTATAGGTTCCTTCAGCCTGAATATCGATAAGGGAACTGCTGATGATCATATCGGGCATATACACCTCCTCATTTCTGATGAAAAAGTCGTTTCGCAGCGTGTCAAAAGCGATATTCTTCAGCTCCGATCTGAGTTCATTTGCTTTGAACATCTTGCGAAGAATGATATTACTGTCGAAATAATCGGCTACAGCTTGAAGCGGTTCAAACTCTTTGAGCTTACCCTTATATACACTTAGTGAGATGACAGATCGGATAGAGGGGCTGATGGGTTCAAACGCCTTGTCAAACTGCATGTCAAGGTTGAGCTCACCACTGCACAGCCCGCTGAGGTTTTCAGAGATCAGTACATCCTGATCAAAATTATTGAAGTTCTCGAAAAGCTCTTCAATTTGGATCCCTTTGAAATCTACATACACACTCAGTTCATTAAATACATTTCCGAATTTGAGTTGGAGGTCTGACCATACCTGCCCACTGGAATGTTGAAACTTAGCCTTACTGATCTTGAGGTAAGGATATTGAAGCTTAAGTTCTGCGCTGGAAGAACTAAAGTTGGTCTCCATGAATTTGAGCTCACCGCAGTCAAATTTACCTTTGATCAAAGGCAGCGAAAGCTGAGATTCACCTTCATCATCCATGTTTGATAATAGTTGGTCGAGATCAAATGTGGCGCAAGACAATTCGGCATTGATCTCACCTGCTTTGGAGTCGTCTGCCAATAACTTTAGTCCGTCTCTGTAAAGTAGATTGATGCTTATGTTCTTGTCTTTGTTGACCTGGAGTTTCGTACTGCTGATCAATATGTGATTTCTTTCAATTTCAAGTTCTACCGAATCCAAACTGATCTTGTTTTGAGCTTGATTAAATTCAAGGTCAAATACCTGGCCTTTTACTCGTGTTTGAGCATTGGCGAAATCGTTGATGGAGAGGCTGTCAGAATAGCGAAAAACCACACTTAGATGGCCTTCATATTTCCCGGAATTAATGCCGAGGTCCAAACTGTCGGTCTTGATCCATTCCAAAAGGTCGATGCTTCCTTTTGCAGCCAGGTTCACTTTAGGTCTATCAAAGTCTTTCAGGAATAGCTTAAATGATGCGGTTGAATTTTCAGATCGTATCATCGCCGAATCGACTGATAACCTTGAGTCTTCCGGATTCGCTTTTTTCCCGTTGCTGAAAACGGCACTCAGGTACTCAAGCTCAAGTTCTTTTTTGCTTTCTGGAATCGATAGTTTGGTTCCCTTAAGCAGGAGTTTGAGGTCAACCCTTAATTTTCTGGCTTTATCTTCTGTTTCGCTGAAGCGCAATTCAACATCTGTCTTCCCCTCTGGCTGGTATTTTGACAGATCTGAGATAAAGTCGAAAGGAATCAACTCTACCAGGCTTTTAACCTTACTATTTTGGGATCTTAGGATCAGGTCAAGTTTGTTTTCACCGATGACCCCGTTCACACCCATTGTCAGACTTTTATTGATATTCAGGCTGGCCCGATGGAAACTCACCTGGCTAGGTTCGCCTGTCACGATCATTCCCAGATCCAAACGAAGCGCCCGATCGGGGAGGTATTCTTTTCCACTCACTCGAGTCTTGATTGACTTTAGCTTACCGTAAAGATCCAGATCGTATTGGGCTTCTGATATTTCCAGTTTAAGCATGATGCTTTCACAGAAGTATTCAAGGTCAACCTTCGATCGAGGATCGATGTAGGTGATCTTACTGTTTTCCAGTTTGACAGAATTAAGTTGAATCAAGCCGCTGGTATCTCCAGTGCTTTTCCAGATCTTGAAGTTGTAGTCTCCAGAGCGATTTCTGCGAATTTTTGCATTTGCTCCTTCGAGTGCAATCCGCTTGATCCGATAATCATCCTTGAGAAGGTCCAGTGCATTAAAATGGAAGTAGAGCTTTGACGCGTATAGCAGGGTATCCTCCACTTTGCCTGGGTCAGCTACAAATACATCCTTAAAACCCAAACTCACATAGGGCAATTCTGCCCAGGGTGACACGTCGATGGATGAAACTTTGATCTCGGTGATCAGTAAGTCATTGAGTTGCTCAACGATCAGATTAGAAACGATCTTCTCGTACTTTACTGAGATAACATACAAGCTTGTTCCCAGTATGGCTAATAGTAACAGTGCTGCTGCAAGTATGGTTTTAAGCGTTTTCAAGGCAGGACTAATTTATGCTCAAGAAGCAGAAGAAATGCCTGATCAGCAGGGAAGTATCAACATTGTCGCTTTAACTTCTACGCTTCAGGTTGTGCACCTCTTTATTATCAAGAAAACGCCATTTTCCTCTAGGTAGTGCCTTTTTGGTCAGTCCGGCAAAGAAGGTGCGGTCCAGGCGAACTACTTCATAACCCAGAGATTCGAAGATCCTTCTTACGATTCGGTTTTTCCCTGAGTGAAGACTGATGCCAACACTCTTATTTGAGTCCTCCAGCATGGCCACCTCATCTGGTTTGATAAAGCCATCTTCAAGCTCGATACCCGCTTTAAGTTTATCCAGGTCAGAAGCTTTGAAGCTATCGTTAAGCTCCACACGATAGATCTTCTCAACTTCATGTTTTGGATGAGTCAACTTCTTGGCAAGCTCTCCGTCATTCGTGAAGAGCAGTACGCCAGTTGTATTTCTATCGAGTCTTCCAACAGGGTATATCCTTTCGTCACATGCTTTACCTACAAGATCCATTACCGTACGTCGATCTCTATCATCAGATACGGTGGTGATGTATCCTTTTGGTTTGTTCAGAAGGAGATAAACGAGCTTTTCTCTTGAAAGCGTTTTGTTGCGGTATTCTACCTTGTCTTTGGGCTGAATACGCGTACCTAGCTGAGTTTCAACTTTTCCATTGACCTTGATCTGCCCCGCTTCGATGAGTTTGTCGGCTTCTCTTCTGGAGCATACGCCGGCGTCGGCGATATATTTATTTAAACGGACTCCTCTTTGTCTTGGGTGATTATCTGATCCTTGGTCTGAACGCATCTTCGATATGTTTTATACTCTTATTCTTTTTAATGATCGAAATGATGTCGAATCGAGCTTCCTTATCGATGTCTTTCTCTTCGATGTAATGATCAGCTGCATTGGTGATCAGGCGTTCTTTAGTATGAGTTACCTGCTCTTCAGGCTCACCGAATTCATCAGTCATGGTAGTTTTAACTTCCACAAAGATGACCTCTTGCTCCATGATACAAATGATATCTATTTCTGCTTTTTCATACCGCCAATTCCGATCTATGACCTCATAGCCCTTAGATTCTAGTAAAAGGCATGCTTGTTCCTCGCCCCATTTGCCAAGTTCTGTATGCTCTGCCATGATCAGAAGTTTAAATGTACTCCATTTCCAACAGCCAAACTGGCCTCTCTTCCAAAGATAAGGGTTCGGTTGTCGTCAATATGTCCAGCTGGAAAATCAAATACCACTGGAATATGACTTTTACCGAAATTTTCGAGAATGATATCCTCGAAACCTTTCCTTTCAAACCATTGGCCATGGTCTGTCACCCCGGTCATTCCACCAATGATCAGCCCGGCCAATTCCTCTAGTTCTCCATTGAGTCGCATTGATTGAAACATTCGATCGACGTGATAGAGACTCTCAGATACCTCTTCAATGAAAAGTATCTTATGCTTCAGATTGAGCTGATAAGGGGTTCCTCTCATGGCCTGGAGGATGCTGAGGTTTCCACCACACAACACGCCATGTGCGATTCCACTTTTATTGCGTGCGGAGGATTCAAACTCGTAGATCAGTTCTTTGCCTTTTAAAGCCAGGATCAGAGAATCCCAGGCTTCCTCGCTGTTGTCTTTATAATTGAGCGGCATACTTGCGTGAAGTGAACAGATATCTAATTCTTCGTGTAAATAGCTATGAAATGCCGTGATGTCCGAAAACCCAACGATCCACTTTGGTTTTTTTCGGAAGTTCTTCCAATCGAGTTTGTCTAATATGCGCATAGAGCCATATCCCCCTCTGGCACAAATGATCGCCTTTGTGTTTGGGTCGTCGATGGCTTCTTGAAGATCCTTTAATCTTTCTTCATCGGTTCCGGCAAATTGTCCGAATGATGCTTCAATATTGGACCCAAGTATGACCTTAAAGCCTTCAGATTCAAATTTCTCTTTTGCGAAGTCAATGAACTCCCGCTCGATCTTTTTGGCGGGTGCCACAATGCGCACAGTGTCGCCTTTTCTAAGTGATCTAGGGCTTCTCATTGAAGAGGCAAAACTAGCAAACTAATCTTTGGAAAGCCTTGTTTTTGTTGCCTTTAGTGACGGCTGAATAATTACTTTTGTCGCCCTCGGAAAGAAGTGGAAAAAAAGAGACAGATTATAACAGCAGCGCTACCCTATGCAAATGGTCCCTTGCATATCGGACATTTGGCAGGCGCCTATCTGCCAGCAGATATCTATGTCAAGTATCTCAGGGAACGAAAAAGGGAAGCCTTATTTGTTTGCGGAAGTGACGAACACGGTGCGGCAATTACACTTCGTGCAAAGAAGGAGGGAATAAGCCCTCAAGAGATCGTAGATAAATATCACGCGATTAATAAGAAAGCTTTTGAGGATCTTGGCTTTGATTTCGATATATACCACCGAACAAGTTCCGAATTGCATCAAAAAACAGCACAGGATTTCTTTCTGGACCTGGATAAAAAAGGTGTTTTTGAAAAACGCACCAATGAACAGTTTTATGATCATGAATTTGAACAGTTTCTTGCTGATCGATACGTTACAGGTGAATGTCCGAAATGTGGCTACGTGGAGGCCTACGGTGATCAATGCGAGAACTGTGGTAGTTCATTGAACCCTTCCGAGCTAAAGAATCCTAAATCCGTTTTGAGTGGTAATTCGCCAGAGTTAAAAAGCACTGAACATTACTACTTGCCCATGGATCAATATCAGGGGTGGGTGGAAGAGTGGATCTCAAAAGGAAAAGATGAGGGTAGAGCTGTACACGATCCTTCAAGCTGGAAGAAGCATGTACTTGGACAATGTTTGTCATGGTTAAAAGGTGGGCTCAAGGCACGTGCTATGACCAGAGACCTGGATTGGGGAGTTCCTGTGCCCTATAAAGATGCCTTGGGTAAGGTGCTTTATGTATGGCTTGATGCACCAATAGGATACATATCCGCTTCAAAACAATGGGCGATAGATCAACATGCTGATTGGAAAAAATACTGGATGGATCCCGATTCGGAATTGATCCATTTCATCGGAAAGGATAATATTGTTTTTCATTGTATCATATTCCCCATTCTGCTGAAGGCCCATGGAGAATATAATCTACCCGTGAATGTACCGGCCAATGAATTTCTGAATCTTGAGGGACAAAAGATCTCAACTTCTCGAAATTGGGCGATCTGGGTACACGAGTATATTGCAGATTTCCCTGATAAATTGGATGAGCTTAGGTATGTATTAAATGCTATAGCTCCTGAGACGAAAGACTCAGAGTTCACCTGGGCCGATTATCAGGCAAGGGTCAATAACGAGTTGGTTGCCATCTACGGCAATTTCGTTAATAGAAGTTTTGTGCTAACGAAGAAGTACTATAACGGACTTGTTCCCAACCCGGGTGATCTGAGCGTGGAGGATCGGTCAGCCCTTGATAAAATCGCAGCGTTTAGAGAGAAAATAGAAAAAGCCATAGAAGGCTTTAATTTCAGGGAGGCACAGGCCGAGTTGATCAATTTGGCCCGACATGGAAACAAATATCTGGCGGACGAAGAGCCCTGGAAAAAGATCAAGGAAGATGAGTCTCGTGTAGAGCAGATCATGTTTGTTGCCTTGCAGATCACCGGGGCCCTTGCTGTGCTTTCTGGCCCTTTCTTGCCAGAGAGTTCCAGAAAATTAAAGAAGGCCCTGAAGCTTGAGCTTTCTTGGGATGATTTGAGTGCTAAAGCGATTTTAGCCCCTGGTTCTGAACTCGGTGAACTTGGTTTGTTATTCCAGAAGATTGAAGATAAGTTGGTAGAAGAGCAAAAAGCAAAGTTGAAAGCTCCTGAGCCAAAAAAGAATCAAAAAGCTATGATAAAATTTGATGATTTCACTAAGTTGGAAATGCGCATCGGAGAGATCTTAAGCGCTGAGAAGCACCCGAATGCAGATAAGTTACTGGTCATGAAACTTGACCTCGGCGATGAGCAACGTACGGTTGTTTCTGGTATAGCAGAGTTTTACAAGCCAGAGGAAGTGGTTGGAAAAAAAGTTAGCATGCTAACTAATTTAGAGCCTAGAAAAATTCGAGGCATAGAATCACAGGGTATGATCTTAATGGCCGAAGACGATAAAGGATTGAGCTTTTTAGAGCCCGAAAAGGCCATTGCCAACGGAGCGGAGATCCGATAGTTTTAAGGTTTGCCAAATAGGCCCCATAGTTCAAGGGATAGAACAAAAGTTTCCTAAACTTTAGATCCAGGTTCGAGTCCTGGTGGGGCTACTATTTAAAAATATAAGCTATTGAATGTAAGAGTTTTAGGGTTTTTTATTTTAAAAAGGTTCCAAATAAGGTTCCAACTTCAACCATCTGAACCACTTGTTTTTGTACCTTTATTAGGTGAGTTTATATCTGTCACTTAATTACCAGAAACCAAAATCGAGTTACTTGACTCAGGATTCTATTCCTGTTGTACTCTTTTACTACTTCAAGGGTAAGAAGATTAAAATCTCAACAGGTGTTACCGTTCGAAAAGGTGATTGGAACCCCGATTTAGAAAATCCAATTAAACGTTCAGATTCAAATCACAAGTTCAAAAACCTTCAACTAAAACAAAAGATGGTTGAAGTTCAGAAAATCATTCAGAATATAGAACTGAATGGTCAGATACCTGAACCCACTCTTATCAAACTATATCTTAAGAAAGAAGACAACAAGAAACTTGTTGAGACCAAAAAAGAGTTCGATTTCTTCATTCTAAGTGAAGAATACAATAAAACTGTACTTAGTGATGTTCGGTATACTTACAATTACAGAAGGAACGTAGTGAATTCATTCCATCAGTTCTCTTATTACATAAAAAATGAACTTGGGATGAGTTTCTTTCCCATTTCAGATTTCACAGATGATTTTCAGAAAGGTTATTTTAATTACTCTGTAGAGAAAAAGGAAAGGAGTAATTCGACTATTCAAAAACATTTCAAACATTTGAAATCGTTTGTCAAGTGGTGTTACAAGAATGGGTATGTCGAATCACCCTTAGAAACAATAAAGGTCATCACCAACTTTGAAAAGGAGATTATCTATTTAAGAAGAGATGAGATTCTGAAGTTGTATCATTTCACAGAGTTCAATTACTCAGAACCTAATCATCATAAATACACTACTGAATACTTCACTGATATTCTTAAGAACGGAAAAGAAGTAACTTATACCAATTGGGAGGTCTATAAAGATATGTTGGTGTTTGGTTGTGGGTTAGGATGTCGTTTCAGTGATTTGGTAAATCTGAAAATTGATAACTACCAATTCGGAGAAGAAAGAACCAATGGATACTTTGTCTTCAGAATGAAGAAATCTCGTACCGGGAAACAAGTTCGAGTTCCAATCAACCAACTTACATTCAACATTTGGAAGAAGTATTCAAAGAACAAAACTCGATACGATTACATCTTTCCCAGAACACCTAAAGGAAATCCAATTTCAAATCAAAAGATGAATAAACATCTTAAGGAGATTGGAAGAATCGTTGGATTGAATAGATGGGTTCAAAACCCAACTTACACCTCTGATGGAAAGGTTAAAGAAGGAACTGATATTAGAGAACCACTACATAAGTTTCTAACCTCTCATATCATCAGAAGAACTTTCATTAGAGAAGGTATCAATAACAATATTCCTTATCACGTTATCATGTCGATGAGTGGTCATTCAAACGACAAGGTGTTTCAAGGGTATTTCAGTACGATAGATGAAGAATTGGATAAAACGGGTAAGATGATGTTCTCTATAACAAATGAAGTTCCTAAAACAGAAGAAAAGAAGGTTTCGGTAGATTCTGATTTGAAAACAAAACTATCTCAACTCAAATCACTCTTTGAGGAAGGATTGATTACTAAGGATGTGTATGAGATGAAGGTTGGGGAATTGATATAGAAAAAGGAGAACCGTTTCTGATTCTCCTTTAACCCTTATTTAATTGAATTTTTATTGAAGGACTATCTTTCTAATATCAGTGATGTTTCCACTTCCATCAATGAGATGGAGAAAGTATAATCCGTTCCCATTCCATCCATTCATATCGATACTGATTGGAGATTGAGTAACTGGTTCATCAAATAAAGATTGACCAAGAGAGTTGATAATTTTTATTGAATATCCATTCATTGAAGAAATATCACCACAATCTATTTGAAGGTAATCATGGGTTGGGTTTGGGTAAATCGACAACAAGTATTCATAATTTGATGAAGTAATACCTACAATTGGAGTTTCGTTATAAACTCCAGAAACTTCTGTTGAATCCAATGATCGATCCCAGATCCCAACTTCATCCACACTTCTAGTAGGAAGGGGATTATTGTTGAAGTTCCCGTGTGATCCAATACTAATACGATCTTCATCAAAAACTATATTTGAAGTACTATTCAGAGAAGATATCAACTCCCCGTCTATATAGAGTGAGAGAATACTTCCATCGTAGGTCATCATCAAATGAATCCATGGACTTTGAGATAAATCTATTGGAGAAGAAACAAATACAGAAGAGGACCCATTTCCGATTTGACCATAAATTTGTTTTAGTGATCCATTATCGTCAATATGAATCCTGTATCCATCATTTGGTTCCTTCGAATTTCCTACTGAAAGGAGATTCCATCCTGTTGATGACCATGAACTATCAACTTTCATCCATCCTCCAAATGAAAATTGTTGATTAGAAAAAGTTGTGATATTATTCAGGAATAAACCTGTATCTGATATCACTTGTACAGAAGACTCAGGATTAAAGTTTCGATCAGTTGTAAAAATGAATGTATCACCTACTAAATGGTTATTATTACCACTTAAATCATCAAGATTCATATCGAATGACCAATATCCAATCAATCCGTTGGTAGGAATGTAGGAAGGAATATTTTGTGAATATCCAAAATAGGACATCCAAAGAATTCCTAAAGTTAAAAATGTTCTCATATCATTTTGTTTTATAGACTCGAAGATATGTTTTTTGATTCTTTTACCTTCTTAATCAAATTGGGAGAACACCCAACTATCTTCTGTATTTCTGAATATTTCAAACCACGTTCTA
>CBFHWY010000019.1:0-363 GCA_965659675.1 Salibacteraceae bacterium
TAAGTGTTGATTTTTACACCAATCTAGGCTTTTTCATAAGAAGAGGAAGTGATAAATACGTTCAATAGCAATTCCTTAGGATGAAAAAGTAACATTCAGTAGATTGAAAATGGTACCCACAAAGAACTGAGAAAATAAATCACAGGTTCGTTTTACGATCGATTTTTAGTTTTTTGCGCAGTCGCAATCGTGCTGCCTTGATACTTTCTAAAGATTGGTATGAAAAAAAGAAATCTCATTCTATCGTTTAGAATTGGTAAGACAAATTATTTTTAACAATAATTTGTAGTTGATTCGATTCGGTAAAGAACGACATTCCTTAACGACAATGAGCTAAGCTTTTTTGAACGATATACCGATACT
>CBFHWY010000019.1:373-39828 GCA_965659675.1 Salibacteraceae bacterium
TCAAGGCTTCTGTGAACTCGGGAAATTCCTTTTAATTTGATTGATGTCCAGTTTTGAGAATGTTGAGATGTCAATTAAGATTCAAGAGCTCTGCGAAAAACGATCATCGGTCCTTGTTGTAAGGGCTTTCTTTGAGTCGAATCAAGATGTTTTGAGCGAAATCTTTGGATATCGCCACTAAATGTGGAAATACCTATTTTGAGGTGCTGGCCCCATGTTGTTTTGCTGAATTCTTACAACTTTTTTGGAATAAACAGGTAGGTTTAATGATTCACACTAAGTCATAATTGATAAATGCGACAAATGACATCAAAGACTAGAATTGCTTTTGATCAATGCGGCCATGACTGGATTGATATTTCCTGTGCATGGCTTTTTTGAAAGACTAATGAAGCGGAGGGTTTTGAAGAGCAGTTAGTTAAATTGAACATATTTATTTGATGATTCCAATCAGAGGAGATTAGCGATTAGAATTATATATTTACCGCCTCTTATGGACGCGTAGTTCAGCTGGATACCTGCCTGCCGGCAGGCAGGGAGCATCTGCAGCTGCGCCGAACGTTATTTGAATGTGGTTTGTTTATGTTCTCCGAAGTTTGCGTCATGATCGATTTTATATCGGCATGAGTTCTAATTTAGAGCGGAGAATTGATGAACACAATCGTGGAAAAACAAAGTCCACCAAGGCATATCGCCCATGGATTTTGTTCTTTTGCGAAGAATATGAAACTCGGGTTGAAGCCAGATTGAGAGAGAAGTGTCTGAAATCGGGAATCGGTCGTGAGTTCATAAAAGAAAAATGGACGCGTAGCTCAGCTGGATAGAGCATCTGCCTTCTAAGCAGACGGTCGCAGGTTCGAATCCTGCCGCGTTCACTGAAACATGAAAGCCTCCCGACACAGTCGGCGAGGCTTTTTTCTTGCCCGAGCGTCAAGCTCGCTTGTAAGTGAAGGGCAAGAAAAAGGCTCGAGCAGCCGGAAGGCTGCGAGGCTTTCAATACTCATTGTAGCTAAGGATGCCGAAGGCAATCCTTATTGAGCTTCAAGCCTCAAGCAAACCAATGACCATGGCTTTTTATGTTCATTGTAGCAAAGAATCACAGAACGAAGCTAAGTGAATCCTGTGAGCCATGAGCGTCAAGCTTGCCTCAACCAAGATTGGGTAATCGTGATACTACAAAGAGCAAGTGTTTACTTGTATAAAATTAATTCTGTTTATGCCTGTCATTTAAGCAAACCAGCCTTTGTGAATTGCGATGCACAGATTTAGCTCAAGGAAACCAAAAATGATATATTTGATTTCGACAAACCAGTAGCCCTTATGTTAACTAGAAGAGCGGTTCGGATTCTGTGGACGATCATCATAGTATTCGTTCTGTACGTTATTCTGATCAATCTCCTCCTTTATTTGAGGCAGGTCACCCCAATGCTTCCATTAATGGACTTTATGATGCTATATGGTGGACCGTTGTTACCCTTACTACCGTTGGTTATGGCGACACTTACCCTGTTACTGACTATGGAAGAATGGTCGGATTTGTCTTTGTTTTTGGGAGTTTTAGTATTTTTGGATTCCTTGTAGGTCGTATCACGTATATGCTATCTGAAGTGAGTGAACACAAAAAGCTAGGTTACGAGGGAACCAAGTTTAAGAACCACGCTGTAATTGTCGGCTGGAACGCTGGTGGGCACTCGGTTGTAGAACAGCTGATCGGTGTCGGGAAAAAGTGTGCGATCGTTACCGATCGTCGTAATGACATCGAGTTGATCAACGAAACCTACGATAAGAAGAACATTTACACCCTTTTCGCCGACTACAACAACTTTGAGATGTTGAAGAAAGCGAACATCAACAAAGCGGCTATCGTCTACATCAATCTCGATGATGATACTCAGAAGCTGGTTCATATCCTCAATATGAAAAAGCACTTTGTTGACTTAAAGTATGTCGTGACCCTCGAGAACTCTAACCTTAAGAACACCTTCCATAGTGCTGGTGTGACACACGCTGTTTCCAAAAATGAAATAGCCTCGAAACTACTGGCCAGTTACATTTTTGAGCCCGATGTTGCAAAGTACAGCGAAGACATACTCTCCTTTGCAGAGAATGATTTTGACTACGATATCAAAGAGTACAGAGTAGTGAAGGATAATCCCTATTGCGGTAAGCCTTACACAGAATCTTTTTACGACATCAAAAAGAAATTTAACGCTATTGTGATCGGTATATCGAAAGTTACGGAGCATGGTAGAGAGCTATTGAAAAATCCTAAAGAGGATATCACTATAAATAAAGACGACTTCCTGATCTTGATCATGAATGGAGAATCAACTAGAAAAATGTCGAACATTTTTAAAGTTGAGGAGGGGGCTACTAAAACCAGCGAGTGGGACTGATCATACCGATTATACTAGTAGCCATCTGTTCGGTGGTGATATGGAGGGCCGTTGATGGATTTTCAACGGCTTCTGAGTATATTGGAAGACACTTGTCTGACGGGGTGCGAGGTGCAACCATAAACGCCATCGCAAGTTCGATGCCCGAACTTTTTACCACCATGTTCTTCCTTTTCTATCTGAATGATGTAGATGGTTTTTCCGGAGGTATTGGAACCACTGCGGGTAGTGCGATATTCAATGGGCAGATCATTCCAGCCATGGTGATCCTTACTGTCGTGATGGCAGGCGTAGTAAAGAATATCAATGTCACTAAAAAAGTGATCAAGAGAGATGGGATTTCCCTGATCATTTCAGAATTCATCCTTATTATTCTGATCAGCGGAAATAGCCTATACTGGTGGCACGGCTTTGGTCTGATGATGATCTATGTGGTTTATATCGTCTACATGCTGCGAACCATGTCGAAAGCAGATAAGTCAATAGAATACAATCACCTCGATTTCTACGAGCCTAAAGAGGAACACCCGGTAAAGTCGATTTTTCAAGGTGGATTAACCATAGACCTTGAAAGAATGGTACTGGGCAACAAGATCATCAAGAACTCCAATGCCTGGCCTTTGCTGATCATTGCAACCCTTACCATTGCTGTTTCCTGTTATTTCCTCGTGCTTGCCTGCGAGTGGATAGGGGCTGAAACCTACATCGTACCTTATTTAGGTGAATTCCATGGACTTGGAGTTCCTATTTTGTTTATAGCCCTGATCATTGCTTCCATGGCATCAAGTATCCCCGATACCATCATCTCTATGAAGGATGCCAAAAAAGGAAATTATGATGATGCTGTGTCGAATGCTTTTGGATCCAATTTGTTCGATATCTGCTTCGCACTTGGATTCCCACTCTTTCTGTATGGTTTGATAAAAGGACCCATTCACATGGATGAAGAGATCATTCAGTTGACCTCAGAATTGAGAATGCTTCTCCTTCTTATGACTGTGGTGGTATTCATCATCTTTATGTGGGGTAGCACCATGGGCAAAATGAAAGCTTACCTATTGCTGTTCATCTACCTGATCTTTGTGCTGTATGTTATTGGAAGAAGTTGGGGGAATGAGTTCGCCTGGAACATCGCTCAATGGCTGAGATTCCTGGTAGACCTGATACCGATACGGCTCGGTTAACTAATCAAATACCTTCTTGAGGAAAAGGATGTCATTCACCTTCTCCGTATACCCCAGCTTCTCATAACTGTATTGAAGGTTGTTGAGTACCCTCAAAATGATCGCTTGATTATCGCAGGGCAGATAAAAGGCATCGTGATGCTTTAAGCCAAGCTGATTGATGAAGGAGTCAATTTCCTGGTCGTTGAAGATTCCTCCCTGAGCAAAAGGATTGATATAAAAAAGAATATCCTCTCTGTTGATCACGCTGTACTCTTCCTTACCGTGAAGATCCACATAACACAGCACAAAATGACGCGGTAAATTGACTCCCAAAATAGGAATACCCAATTGTTGAGCCAGGTAAGAGTATAAAATGGATAGTCCAATGGGGTTACTCTGTCGATGCTCAAGGATGTTGTTGATGTATGAATTTTGTGGCGCGTGATAATCTTTCTTATTAGACTTAAATTCATAAACCTCAAACAGGATGTGGTTGATCACCCTGATCCGCTCCAGGGCTGTGAGCTCATCGTGAAGCTCCACCCAAATATCTTTCTTGATCGCATCCAGGGTCTTATAAACAGCATCTTCATCCAGATTAGGATATTGATATTTGCTCACAATACACATGCCCTCCATGAGGCTGCCGCTGGCTCGCTTCCAGTTATGCAGATCAGATTTTAGCTGATCCAATTGGATATCGTGTATGAGATGCTCTATTCGCTGTTGGAAAAGGATGCCGAGATCATCGCTTTCCCAGGCATTTTCAAGATATGGGATCACATCTGGACCAAAAGCGCAAATCTCGTCGCGAATATGCTTAAACACATCTTCGTCCGGATCGTCCAGTAACTTTATAAGTGAATCAACTTTTTCCTGATCGAGCATAAATTATGAACACAAACATAAGTGTGAGGTTCATGTGCAGGTGAGCACCTTATCTGGAATTATTATCAATCATTTGTTAATCGTTCAAGACTCTGAACAATCATCTTGCGAACAGCCGATTTGTAGTCTTTGCTGAATTCCATGATGCTTCGATTAGCAACAACGGTGCAAATGGTAAGTGCATGATGACCAAGCTCTGAAGCTAAAGAATATAGTGCTGAGCTTTCCATTTCAAAATTCAGGATGCGTTCGCCTTCATACTTGAACGCCCGAAAGCGCTCATGCACATTATCCATGCTCTTTGGCAAGATCAGTGAACGTCCTTGCGGACCATAAAAGCCCGTAGCTGTTGCTGTAATGCTTTGTTTCAGATCAAAAGCCAGTTTATTTGAAAGCTTCTGAGAAGCAGCTTTGATATATGGTTTTGCGAGTTCATTCGGCCACTTACAGTCTTTTTTGAAGGCATCAGCCATGGCTTGTTCCGTGGCGCTGAAAGAGCTTTTGTAATAATAGGGGAGGCCATCAAAACCCAGTGCATACTTGCTGGCAATAAAACTATCCACTGGCAGGTCTTCATGCAGTGCGCCACATGTACCCAAACGAATTAAGTTGAGGCTGCGATGCTCTTTTTTGACCTCTCTTTTTTCCAGGTCGATATTGACGGCGGCGTCAAGTTCATTCACGACAATATCAATATTATCAGTACCAATTCCCGTGCTTAATGCAGTGACCCTTGTACCATTAAAGCTTCCTGTAATGGTGTTGAATTCCCGGTGTGAACGCTCGAGTTCGATCTCATCAAAGAATGAGGCCACTTCCGCAACACGTCCCGGATCACCTACGAGGATCACATGGTCGGCAATGTCTTCATTCTTTAAGGCAATATGATAAACACTTCCATCGGGGTTTAATACTAATTCGGATGCTTCTAAACTTGAATTCATATTGATCTTGGATTCTAATGTCAAAGGATTCATCAAAAGTCGCATTTTTGACGCGATGGCAAAGCGCAGGAAGAAAAGGTCGAAGGTTTGGCTCGTGATCACCTTGTTTGCGGTATTGATCGGCCTTGTGGGAAGTATATATGCCTATCGGATCTATCGGTACGTCTACGCTAGCAACGTTGAAGTAGCTCAAGGTTTAGTGACTTTCTATATCTATGAAGATGATGATTATGAAAAGGTCAAAGCCCGCCTGATCGAGAAGGGGATCATTTCGGATGAGGAGTCCTTTGAGTGGGTTGCACAAAGGAAGAACTATCCCAAGTTTGTTCAGGGCGGAAGGTATCAGATCGAAAACAAGATGAGCAACAATGCGCTGATAAACCTTTTGAGAAGTGGTTTTCAGGAACCCGTTAGGCTTACGATCAATGGGATTCAAACCAAAGCAGACCTGGCAGGACTTGTATCCAGTCAATTGGAAGCCGACTCAGCTGAACTCATGCAAAAACTGAATGATCGATCTTATCTATCTCAGTTTGGCTTCGACCCTGTTAGGATCATGGCGATGATCATTCCAAATACCTACGAATTCTATTGGAGTACAAATGCTAATGAATTTCTCCAAAGAATGGCAGGGGAGTACAAGCTCTTTTGGAACGAGGATAGAAAAGCGAGGGCACAAGCGCTCAAACTGACTCAAACTGAGATTACCACCCTGGCGAGTATCGTGCAAAAAGAGACCTTCAGGTCGGATGAGAAAAAAACAGTGGCAGGTCTGTACCTAAACCGCATTCGCAGAGGAATGAAACTACAGGCAGACCCAACGGTTATCTTTGCGATCGGTGATTTTAGCATTAAACGAGTATTAAAAAAGCACTTGAAGGTGGATTCGCCCTACAACACATACAAGTACGCAGGAATTCCACCTTCTCCCATTTGTGTTCCAGAGATCAGTTCAATCGATGCGGTCCTAAATGCCGAGAAACACAATTATCTCTACATGTGTGCGAAAGAAGATTTTTCTGGCTATCACAATTTTGCTTCATCCTTACGGGAACACAACCAGAATGCCCGAAGATATCAGCGGGCACTCAATCAGCGAAGGATCTATCGCTGAATCGGAGGTCCCAAATCAGGATCAGCCCGAGAAACACATACTCTAAGGCGATCAAAAGGTAATTCTCTTGAGCAGGAACACTCTGATAGGCCGAATAGCTTAAAAAGATGAGAAAACTCCAGGCAAATGGGAAGTAATATTGACGAATTGTGCCCAAAGCGATGAAAGGAATAATGTACCAGGGATGCACTGTGGTGGCGAAAATCAAATAAATGAATAAGATCCAGATCATGGATTCAATGATGTTGGCCTTTCGATTGATCCATGAAAAAATAAGTATGCTTAACCCAGAGATGATCGCGGTGATGGGTCCAATGGTGCTGATCGCATTATAGCCCGTGAGCTTCATACCTATCCATGAAGCCAAATAATAGATGCTTCCATTGAACTCAAAAACATTAAAGTAGAGCTTGATCGAATCTAGCAGACCTGAGAAGTCCCCAAGGCTATATATTGGTATATGAAATGCCAAAAAGCACCCACCAAAGGACACCAGCAATAAAAGACTCTTTTTCCATGTTGTTTTAAGCAGAATAATGGGTAGGAAAATGAGCGGTACTAACTTGATCAAAGCAGCGAGGGCCAGAGAGGAACCCGCAAATATGAATCTGTGTTTCTGCCAGGTCCAAATGAAGAGCAGGATAAAAAAGATCACCATGAGCTCGAGGTGCATATTTATGGCTCCTTCAAGCAGTACCAGTGGATTCCAGATGTAGAGTAGCGAAAGTGAGGGATTGAGTCCACGTGCCTGAAGGATCTTGATCAACAAATAGACCGAGCCAATTTCAAATAACAGCAAGATCAGTTTAAAGCTGATCATGGAATAAAGGAGGTCAAGCGGAAATATCCAGGCACCAATGCTGAATATCATCTGTGCCAGTGGAGGGTAAACACTGTAATAATCTGCAGAATTGAGTTGATCGAAGAGGGCCTGATCAGCTCCCTCTATATGCAGATCGGAATCCAGGAGCTGCCTGGGAGTCATTTCGTAGGGACTGATACCCTGACTAAGCATTAAACCGTCCCAATGAAAGCGGTAGAAGTCTTCACTGAAACCAGGAAAGATCACCAGGCATGTGATGCGCAGAAGCAAGGCAAGTAAGATCGAATTGATGATCTGCTTTCGAGAAAATCGAAAAATAGCGAGGTAGGAAAGAAAAAGCCCAATGTAAACCGGCAGATATTGGAAAAACTCATTGCGGTCGAAGAGCAGATTGAGTGCCATGAAGAGCAGCACAAAAACGGCATGAGCAATGATGCCTGCCATGATCTAGGTTAACTGAAATTTTGCGTCAACAGACCAGGCCTCTGGCTTGTCATTGAAGAGAATCTTGGTTTTTGCCCAGGTCGATCTAAAAAGTTCAGAATGACGATATTTCTCAAGGTCATCTTCGCTTCTCCAATGACTGTAGGTGAAAAAGATGTTCGACTCCTTTCTATCTTGCCAAAGCTGCAGATGCTCACAGCCTTCAAATGCCCGAATCTTCTCTTTTGAAGCTTCAAATACCTCAAGAAAGTCTTTCTCCTTTCCCGGTTCAAAGCTCATTTTTACAATGCGATAAATCATATGAATTGAATGCTTATGCTCGAGTTTTCATCCAAGCCCAGCAATTTACTGGCGTCTCCTGAGTTGATTGCGATCTGCAGCATACCCGAAGAACCAAATAGCGCTAAACGCTCGCCGGCAATCACTTCGTGATAGGATTCATGGATCTCTGTGATCTCATAGCCAGGCATTCTGAACATGATCTGAAAGGGCCTTGATTTACCTACTTCGTGAAATTGAACTTTTGAAATGTTGGTGATCACATTTCCGTAGGAGTCGATGTACATCACGCTCCCTCTGATCAAACTATCCTCAACCACCGGACGTGGAGTAGTACTCTGGTTAAGTGTATTTACGGCCTTGCCCAATACTTCGGGTTTACCACCGCGAGCAATATGACATGCTGCTTTCACAAAAACATCTCGAGTGGGAAAGGTATCTGAATCAGAGTCCGACATGATCTCAAGTCGAACTACCTTTTGAGGAGCTTTCTCCAGAAAAAGAGAAAAGATCCCATTATCAGCCCCTATAAAGTACTGATCCTCATATTGTACCACAACGTGTGAGATCTGCTCGGTTTGCTCTGGCCTGATACCTAAAATATGAACTGTGCCTTTTGGAAAGTCGCGAAAAGCATTCTTAATGACAAAGGCAGCCTGGGTGATGTCGAATCTTTTGACATAGTGACTAACGTCGACTATCTTTACATCCTCAAGCTGCTTGTAAATAGCACCCTTGATTGCGCTGACGTAGTAATCTTTAAGTCCGAGATCTGTTGTCAGTGTAATTATGGGCATAGGAATGCTTGAAATAGCTTAATTTGCGATTGCAAAAGTAAGATAAAGACCGACAAACATTAAGCATTTGCACGAACGTATCATTCAGTTTGAAAGCAGTAACCCTACTGACATATTTGGCGTAAATCATGCCAACATCAAACTACTCAGAAAGTATTTCCCAGAGCTTAAGATCATTGCGAGAGGATCCGAAATAAAAGGCTTTGGTCCTGAAAAAACACTGGATGACCTTGAGGAAAAATTGGAATTGCTGGTAGATTTCTACAATCACTATGGCAAGCTTCAGGAAAGCGATATTGAGCATTTGCTCAAGCCTGAGGTTCATCAGGTGGACAAAGGACCAGAACGCAAGGATGGCAACATCATTACTTATGGATTGAGCGGTGATCCTATCAAAGCGCGGACCTCAAATCAACAGCGACTGGTAAAACTGGTTGAAGAGAATGATATGGTCTTTGCCATTGGTCCGGCCGGAACCGGAAAAACATACACCGCAGTAGCCCTAGCGGTAAAGGCCCTCAAAGAGAAGCAGGTAAAGCGGATCATTCTTACACGTCCAGCTGTGGAAGCAGGGGAGAGCCTTGGTTTTCTTCCAGGAGACCTAAAAGAAAAGCTGGATCCATACTTGCAGCCCCTGTACGACGCATTGATGGATATGATTCCACCACATAAACTGGAATCCTACATCGAAAAACACATCATTCAGATCGCACCTCTGGCCTTTATGCGTGGAAGAACCTTGGATCATGCTTTTGTGATCCTCGATGAAGCACAGAATACCACTTTTGCGCAATTAAAGATGTTTCTGACAAGAATGGGTTCTTCAGCGAAATTTGTGATCACTGGGGATCTCACTCAGATAGACCTACCTCGAAACCAACCGAGTGGACTTCCAACAGTGAGAAAATTGCTTGAGAGGGTAAAAGGAATTGGCTTTGTTGATCTGGATCAAAGTGATGTGATCAGGCATAAGCTGGTAAAAAAGATCATTGATCGATTTAAAAAATTTGACGAAGAAAAGAATGGCAACTAGTCTCAAAGAGGTCGACTTTAAGATTCCGGGCGTACGATCACATTACCACGGAAAGGTCAGAGAGGTTTATGATATGGAAGATGGTAAACTCATGATGATAGTGAGTGATCGGATCTCAGCTTTTGATCATATCCTGCCAGAAGGAATACCATTTAAAGGGCAGGTACTCAATCAGATCGCCGCAAAGAATATGAAGGCCACAGAGGATATTGTTCCTAACTGGCTTATTGCGAATCCAGATCCAAATGTGAGTTACGGACACCGTTGTGAGCCATTCAAAGTAGAAATGGTGATCAGAGCTTATTGTACCGGACATGCCTGGAGGGAGTATTTTGAGGGCAAACGGATCTTGTCTGGTGTTCCTATGCCTAATGGACTCAGAGAAAGCGATCCATTTCCAGAGCCAATTATCACACCTGCCACCAAGGCTGAGCAGGGAGAGCATGATGAGGATATATCCAGAGAGGATATAATGACTAGAGGTATCGTCAGCAAGGAAGATTACCTCCAACTGGAGGACTACACAAGAAAGCTATTCAAACGAGGCTCTGAACTGGCTGCCAGGCAGGGATTGATATTGGTTGACACCAAATACGAATTTGGCAAAGATGAAAATGGAGTGATTCGATTGATCGATGAGATCCATACCCCAGATAGCTCAAGGTATTTTTACGCTGATGAGTATGAAGAGCGTCAGGAGAAGGGGATGCGTCAACGACAGCTTTCTAAAGAGTTTGTGCGGGAGTGGCTCATGGAGAATGGCTTTCAGGGTATGGAAGGTCAGCGTATGCCAGATATGCCAGAGAAATTTGTCAATGAGGTGAGCGAACGCTATATCGAACTCTACGAAACCTTGCTGGGAGAATCATTTGAAAGAGCCGATACCAGCGATATTGCCTCTCGTATCCAACATAATCTGGAAGACTTCCTTAGGGATCACTAGTCCTTATAGAATCGAACAGACTGTGCTTCGTGCTGCACAAAGTAGATGCCACTTCTTATTTCGCTCAGATCTATGTAATCGGCATTATTCAAGACGCTGGTTCGAATAATATCCTGTCCACTGATGTTTCGGATATGAAGATCAAACGGGAATTCCGCATGCTCTATGAAGAGTTTGTCTTGCTCAAATCGGGTCGAAAAAGTATTGACCTCCAGGTTTAACTCTTCAACGGCATTGGTCCAGGGTCGACATTGTTTGTAAACATCCACGTCAATGATTCCGGCAAAGCCACTAAAGGCTTCAGAGTAAAAGCTCATTTCGTCGTCACAGTCAAGTTGAGCATAAATCTGCCCTCCAAGTGGTCCAGCAGCAGCATATTCAAATCGATATTTATTTGGGGGCAGGCAAATCGTATCGCGATCGCTTTGTTGGGAAGGGTCAATGAGCGTCAATTGCCCAGATCCTTGGTTAGCCCCACTTTTGAAAACATTCCACTGCACGTTTCCGTCTGAAAATGTTGTCCCAAAACTTGCAACACCTGGATATAAACTGACACAAGAATCAATTTGACAAAGCGCTACGCTATCCAAATAACTGCACTCAAGCGAATCATTGATGGCTGTCCATATTTCAAGTGTAGCCGCAAATTCCTTTTTTCCATACCAATTAGGATATAATTCGAGTGCGGTGGTGAAATCCTGACCAATACCAAAAGAAGGAGAGGCGTCTCTAGCTATGGTGTCCTGATTGTTTGCGATCAGAAAAATACTGGGGCCAGAGAAAAAGTTACTGCTGTTATTTTCAAAGGAAATAGAAAGTAGGGAGTCGTTAAAGGCGCTGTATTCTATACTGTAACTCAAAGAGTCACATGAGTTTTGAGATTGAAGGTTCAAATAATTGATAATCAGGCAAAATAGGATGGTAAGGTGTTTCATGAAACCAAATTAAAAAAGCCGCAGACGGGAAGACGCTTCCGTGCCTGCGGCTTATTAAGTGGGTTTCGACTCTTAGAGGATCTTCATTGGATCTTTCATGCTCCTGTAGCGGTGCACCAGATTCCCATCTTCATCAAAAAGATACTTTTCGAAGTTCCATTTGATGTCGCCTGTGTAGTCTGGGTTCTCAATGTCATTCATCCATTTGAACAAGGGATGGATATCGTCACCTTTTACTGAAACCTTTGCTGCCATTGGGAAACTAACCCCGTAGTTTTTCTGACAGAATGATTTGATCTCGTCGTTGCTTCCTGGTTCCTGACCTCCAAAATTGTTTGCAGGAAACCCTACGATCACGAGTTCCTCTTGTTTATTCTCGTAAAGCTCCTGAAGTTTTGCGTACTGCGGAGTGAATCCACACTCAGATGCCGTGTTTACGATCATGATCTTTTTGCCCTTGTAGTCTGAGAAATCAATTTCCCCTCCGTCGAGCTTTTCGACTTTGTAGTCATATATACTTGCTTGTGCCATAATACTTTGATTAATTGTTAAGCTGAATATCAGCGCAATTGCTGTGAATAATACCTTCATTTTTTATAACGTTTATACCTATGTAACAACAAAAGTCCCATAGGGTTTTTACTATATTTGAGCGCATCTCAAAATTAATCGAATGAAGCTTCTGGAAGGGAAAACAGCTATAATAACTGGTGGGACACGTGGAATAGGAAAAGGAATATGTGAGCGCTTCGCAGATGAGGCTTGTAATGTAGCCTTTACTTACGCTAGCTCAGAAGAAAAGGCGAAGGCCATTGAGGCCGATCTTATTTCCAGAGGTGTAAAGGCAAAAGCTTATAAATCCAATGCGGCAGACTTCAAAGCGGCAGAAGATCTCGTGGCCGATATTTTAAAAGACTTTGAGTCGATTGATGTGCTCGTCAATAACGCAGGCATCACTCGTGATAATCTTCTGATGAGGATGACAGAGGAGATGTGGGACGAGGTGATGGAAACGAACTTAAAGTCTGTGTTTAACATGGTGAAAGCCTGTCAACGCACCTTCCTTAAAAACCGCTCTGGATCGATCATCAACATGAGTTCAGTAGTTGGAGTGAAAGGAAATGCAGGACAATCGAATTATTCAGCGTCAAAAGCGGGTATCATCGGTTTTACCAAGTCTATTGCGCTTGAATTGGGCAGCAGAAATATCCGATCCAATGCAATTGCTCCTGGTTTTATTGAAACAGAAATGACAGGAGCCCTGGATGAGAATACAGTGAACGAATGGAGACAGGCAATACCACTCAAAAGAGGGGGTACTACTGAAGATGTTGCAAACCTTTGTCTTTTCCTTGCTTCAGACATGTCTGCCTACATCACAGGTCAGGTGATCAATATCGATGGAGGAATGTTAACCTAGTATGGAGCTCATTCTGGCCTATCCGGCCTGGTACCTTATTCTGTGTGTTCTTATTGCAGGAGCCTTCTCCTGGTTCCTTTACTATCGAGAGCGTTCATTGGTGGATGTCCCACCCTGGCTATTGAATAGCCTGCGGGTACTAAGGTTTCTGGCAATTCTCCTGATCAGTTTCTTACTTTTAGAACCGATGCTCTCTTTCATGAAGATCGAGCTTCGCAAGCCTATTCTGATCTATCTGGAAGATAACTCGAGGTCTTTGTTGATGTCGAATGATAGCGCTGCATTAAGCAAGGAACTTTCATCCTTTAGGTCTCAGCTTGAATCGAAAGTGGAGAGCGAATTTGACTTCTATTCATATCAATTTGGAGAGGAGTTATCTTTAGGTTTAACAAACACGTATACAGATAGATCAACAAATTTAAATAAAGCATTACAGGAGCTGTTTATTCAGCATGGCTCCTCGGCGTCTGGACTGCTGCTACTGGCCAGTGACGGTTTGCTGAATGAGGGCAGGGATCCTTTTTACCTTGATCATAGAATTGCCTTGCCAGTTTATTCACTTGGTCTGGGCGATACCAGCCTTAAATCTGATCTACAGCTCGTTGAGCTTCGAACTAATGATATCGCTTATTTGGGCAATCAATTTCCGCTTGAGTATACCATCAAAGCTGAAAACCTGGCTGGGGTCCAAAGTAGAATCAGCGTTTTTGAAGGAGAGAAAGAATTATATACGGAGAACATACAGATCAAAGACAAGCTAGAGACCATTTCAAAAAGGGTCTTGCTGGAAGCCGATGAAGTAGGAGTGAAGCGCTTTACTGTTAAGCTGCAGCCGGTAGAAGGTGAATGGACGGCCACCAATAATAATAGCGAGTTTAGTGTGGAGGTGATCGATTCAAGAGCGAAGATCATGATCGTTTCGCAGAGCTATCATCCGGATATAGCAGCAATAAAGGAAAGCCTGAATCAAAGTGATGACTTCGAAGCATATCAAAAGACCCTGGAGGGATTTCAAAAGATGTCAGATGAGAGCATCAAGAATAACTTTAACCTACTCATATTTCATGGACTTCCAGGGAGCTCAAAGCAGGAAATTCAACGGATCCAATCTCTAGTTGACCAAAAGATACCGGTGTTTATGGTGCTTACTCCAGAATCCAATATTGCAGCCTTTAATCAACTGAAGCTGGGAATGCAGATCGGCAATGCTTCAATAGGACAGTTTAATGAAGTTTCTGCCATGCCTGAAGAGAACTTTAGTCTATTTCGCTATGAACTCGATGAAAGCTGGAAAAATGGTCTTCCGCCCCTCAGAAGTCCCTTTGGAGAATATCGGATGGCAGGAGGCGTGGAGATGCTCCTCACACAAAAACTCGGTCAGATGAGCACAGGTTTCCCGCTCTTGTATTTCTCTGCCAATACGAACATGAAGAAGTTTGGAGTGCTTGTTGGCGAGGGGATCTGGCGATGGAAGATCTTCGATTTCCGAAAGAATCAGGATCACAAAAGCTTTAATGAGCTGATCGGAAGCATGTGTCGCTACCTCGCCAGCAATGAAGACAGAGGACGATTCCGCGTAGAATATCAAAAACGTTACTACCAGGGCGATAAAATGAAGATAGAAGCTGAATTGTACAATCCAAGTTTTCAGCTGACCACCGAAGTAGAGATCGAATTGGAATTAGAAAATGAACGAGGTGAGCAATTCAAGTATCAACTATCTCCCACAAATGATCATTACGAGTTAGAACTAGAAGGATTAAAAAGTGGTGCGTACACATTTCGCTTAAGCACAGAATATGGTTCGGAAACTTTCGCTAAAGAAGGACAATTCGTAGTGGTAGAGAAGGTTCTGGAGTTCGCGCAAAATAAAGCCGATCACTCCTGGCTCAATAAGTTCTCTAAAAAGACGGAAGGTAACTACTATCATTGGGACGACCGCGAAGCGATGATCGATGCTCTTACTCAAATGGACATCAAGCCAGAAAGCAACAGCAGAAGAAAACTTCAGCTTTTGATCGATTTCCCCTGGTTACTGTTACTCTTGCTGTTGCCATTCAGCCTTGAGTGGTTCCTGAGAAGGAGATATGGCTCATATTAAGTCTCGTCTTTATTAAGCTTTGGTTAATCATTTGAGCTAAATCCCTTAATTTCAAAGGGCTATTGTTTCAGACCACACAGCACTGCATTACTAACCAGCATCATTTTTTTCTTTAATGGCTGAACTTAGGTTTGATTGAAATTTCAGCCATGAAGATCGGTGCAGCAATAAACGGGAGTTTGATCTCTGAGCGCAGTGCGAGATATGCTCTTCTCCATGCGAAGGCAATGAATGCAGCTCTTGTTCTACTTTTCAATCATAATACGAAGGATAGTTTTGACAAGGTTCGGGACAGTGTTGAACGCTTGCGCAAAAGAGCATCTGAAGATGCAGTTCAATGCAGTTTTGTTGAATCGAAGGCAGACAGTGAATATTTCATCAACCATAGCATCGAAGAGCAACAGCTAGACATCATCTATTGCTCCACAAGAGCCGAAAAGAGCTTCTTTGAGTATTCCTTTAGCGAACGTTTGGTAAATAGCGCTCCTAGCTGCGATGTGGCCGTAGTAAAGGTGGTTGGCATGCAGTCCCTGTCAGAACTGGGACGAATCGGTCTTTATGCGAGGAACCAAAAATTGCGAATCGACCTCTTTAATATGGCTACGAGCTTGTGTAAAAGTCTGGACGCAAAACTGGTCATGACCACCAATATTGAAGAACGGAAAAAGAAACTGCTGGATCTTCCCTTTAGAAGTCAACGGCGAAAGCTTTGGAATGCAGATCGCAATCTTCAGGCTTATCTGGATTTGGCGAACCTGATCGGGATCAAAAGTACCATCTATCATCTCTTTGAGGAAGATGTGAAAGAAGAGCAACTATCCTACGTGCTTAGCAGAGATATTGACCTGCTGATCTTTGAGGCCTACAAATGGCCCTTTGTCCCGCTTAGCCTAAAGAACCCAGCCGAAGAGTTGTTCAAGAGAATTCCGGTTGACTGCATCCTCTATTATCCCTACAGCTAATGGAAAAGATCTTTCGAAAAAAGAAAGAGGAGGTACTTAGATCACTGAACTCTACTCAAAATGGTCTAAGCGCAGAGGATGTTTCTTCCAGACTTCAGCAGTTTGGAGAAAACACCATCGCAAAGACCAAAAAGAAGAATTACCTCAAGCAGTACCTAAAATCTTACACAGAGTTCTTTGCGATGCTTTTGGAGGTAGCTGCGGTGCTTTCCTTCGTTGCAGATTATCTGGAGCCTGATCAGGGTTACGACGTACTTGGCTGGGCCATTGTTTGCGCCGTAGTGATCAACTCAACCTTCACCTTTTGGCAGGAATATAAGGCGGATAAGGCCATGGAAGCTTTGCTTAAGCTGATGCCTTCTTTGATCAAAGTCCTTAGAAATGGCACCGAAACTGAGATCGACTCTAAAAAGATCGTTCCCGGGGATGTACTTATTCTCGAAGAGGGCGACAAGGTGCCGGCAGATGCCGTTTTGCTTGAGAGCCATTCGCTTTATGTGAATATGTCTACACTCAATGGCGAATCACAACCGGTGTTAAGGAGTGATAAAGCTAGTCAGGCCGATACAAACCTTGAAGCGGAGAACCTGGTATTCGCCGGGACAACCATCACCAGAGGGAATGGAAAGGCTGTGGTTTACGCTACTGGGGACGCAACGGAGTTTGGAAAGATCGCAACGCTGACCAGAGATGTCAAAAAGGTGCTCACCCCAATGCAAAAGGAGATCATTCGAATCACCCGGATCATGGCGATCATCGCTGTCATGATGGGGCTGGTATTCTTCGCTCTGGGCTGGTTTGCTGAGAAGGGACCTCTGATCTCTGCCATTTTTGCCCTGTCGCTTATTGTAGCGAATGTTCCTGAGGGGTTGCTACCCACTATCACACTTTCGCTTTCCATCGCTTCGCAGCGTATGGCCAAAAAGAATGCACTGGTCAAAAACCTGGATTCGGTTGAGACCCTTGGTTCGGCAACGGTTATTTGCACAGATAAAACGGGAACGCTTACCCGAAACCAAATGACACTAAAACGCGCCTGGATACCGGGAGGAATCGAGGTGAACTTCCAGGGAGAAGGTTATTTTGAGTCTGGCGAACTGGAGATCAATGAGTCTTCAGAAAGGAGCAAAAAGATCGTTAAACGACTCTTTGACTACGGCAGGATCAATTGTCGCGCAGTTATTGAGGAAGATGAGGCTATTGGAGATCCCACAGAATTAGCCATTGTGAAAGCATCTGAAAAGGCAGGAGCCAGGGGAGAGCAGATCGATGTTGTTGATGAGATCCCCTTTACTTCTGAGCGAATGATGATGTCGACTCTGGGAACAGAAGAAGGACAGAAGCGCATCTATACAAAAGGTGCCCTTGAGGTGATCCTCTCGAGATCGGATCGATACCTTGACTCAGATGGAGCGATCAAAGCACTCAATGAGGATGTAAAACAAGCTGTGCTGCAGAAAGCCAATGAGTATCAGGATGAGGCTTTTCGGGTCTTGTCTTTTGCCTTTGGGGAAAACGAGGAAGAAGAGAAGCTGGTCTTTCAGGGTATCGTAGCGATCATGGATCTTCCGCGTCCCGAGATCAAAGGGGCGGTTGAGAAATGCTACACTGCCGGAGTTCGGATCATGATGATCACTGGAGACAACCCAAGAACCGCCAGTGCGGTAGGAAGAAAGATCGGACTGAAGGTGGACCGGGTGATGACCGGTAAAGAATTACGAGACAAGAGCGATGGCGAAATGAGAGAGATCCTCAGTAAAGAGGATGTGCTTTTTGCCCGAATGGAAAGTTCTCAAAAGCTTCGAATCACTTCCATCTTGCAGGATAGCAGCGAGGTGGTTGCGATGACTGGAGATGGAGTAAATGACGCGCCTGCACTCAGAAAAGCCGACATCGGCATTGCCATGGGCAAAACGGGTACCGAAGTTACCAAAGAAGCTGCGGATATTGTGCTCATCGACGATAACTTCAATTCCATTGTATCAGCTATTGAGGAGGGTAGGACCGTATTCTTCAACATCAAGAAGTTTGTGACCTACATCATGTCCTCCAATGTGCCTGAGATCGTTCCCTATATCCTCTATTTCTTTATCAAGATCCCATTGCCGCTTTCTGTGATTCAGATCCTTTCGATCGATCTCGGTTCGGATATTGTGCCAGGGCTTGCTCTGGGTACGGAGAAACCTGAACCCAACATCATGAAGCGTCCACCAGTGGGAAAGAAGGAGCGCATCATGGATTGGGAGACCTTTAAGCGAGGATATTTCATGAATGGAGTCTTTGAAGGCATGGCAGCCATATTTGCCTTTCTGGCATTCCTTTTTTTACATGGCTGGAAGTATGGAGATATGTCGATCGAAGGAAGCTTGCTGCATAAGCAAGCTATGACCATGACCCTGCTTGGTGCGGTGTCTTGTCAGCTGCTGAATGTATGGACCCTAAGATCATTCGACTTCTCTGCATTCAGTATGCCTATCAAGAGGAATAAGATGCTGATCTGGGCTATGGCAGCTGAGATCATTTGGATCATTCTGATGTTATATGTTCCGCCAGTTCAAAAGGTCTTCAATACAGCGACGGTTCCGCTGGAAGATCTGTGGTTATTGCTTCCTTTTCCCATTATTCTTTTCGTAAACCATGAATTCTACAAATGGAGAAGGAGGAAGAAAGGGCTGCATATCGTGAGCTGATCCATCCGACTTTCTTGGTCTGATCATTAGCTTGTCTTTTCCTGCTCTTGTGGAGTGACAATGGTGTATGACCGAATTGATTCACACAAGAAAGAGCTAGTTTCGCATAATACTTTCATCTGCTTGCAGAATTTGCAAAACAAGCAAGCGCCTTTGGGGTTAGTTTGTCGAATAATTCCAAAGCAATGAACAAGAATAGATATCCTTTAATTTCCAAAACAGCATCCTTCTTTTTGGCGCTGTCGCTTGCCGTTTTTGTGATCGCATGCGGACAATCAGCCATGAACGAAGAACAAAGCAAAGAAGAACCCAAAGGGGTTAATAATATTGCCTACAAATGGGGTGAAATGGCCCTAATGGGTACCGCCTATGATACAGAGCGTTTTAAACCTCGACCCACGATCACCTCAAGGTATCTGGGCTTGATCTTTGTGGCCATTTTCGATGCATGGTCGCGCTACGATGAAAAAGCCACTCCTGTTTATCTCGATGGAGTAGAGAGGCGCCCTGAAAACGAACGTACGCTCGAGAATAAGGAGAAAGCCATATCCTATGCCGCTCTTCGTGCGATGAACGAGTATTACTACAGCGACAAGGAAGAGTGGAATGCCTTCATGAAAGAGCTGGGTTATGATCCAATGAATGAATCGATGGACCCCAACACTCCTGAAGGTATTGGTAACCTTGCCGCAAAAGCTGTTATCGAGTCAAGAAAAGGAGATGGCTCCAATCAATACGGCGAGGAAGAAGGCTCAAATGGTGAGGCATATTTTAATTATGTAGGTTACGAACCTGTAAATAATGCTGATACCAATGTGGATATCAACCGATGGCAACCCAAATATTTTGATGACGGAAAAGGAGGGAAATACGCTCCGGCTTGTCTAACTCCATTTTGGGATAAGGTTGAGCCAATAGCATTGAAATCAGGGGATCAATTCCGTCCGGGACCACCTCCAATGGTAGGTTCAGAACAGTTGAAAAAGGAAGTGGCTGAGGTAGTTGAGCTTCAAGCTAACCTTACAGACGAAGACAAAGCACTGGTAGAGTTCATGAGAGATGGGCCACAATCTGTGCAACAAGCCGGACACTGGTTAAAGTTTGCTCAGGATGTTTCTCGAAGAGATAATCATACACTCGATGAAGATGTGAAGATGTATTTCTACAATCAGGTAGTGGCAATGGACGCGTTCATTGCAAGCTGGGATTCTAAAATGTTCTACGATTATGCGCGTCCTTACGCCTTAGTTCATGAGTATTACTCAGGACAAGAGATCAAGTGCTGGGGTGGAGAAGGAGAAGGAAAAGGAATGATGATCATGGACGGTTCTCAATGGAGACCTTATTCGCCAGCGATCTTCCTTTGCCCGCCATTCCCTTCATATACGAGTGGACACAGCACCATCAGCGGAGCCTGTGGAGAGGCGCTTAAACTATGGACAGGTTCAGATGAGTTTGGCGAGTCGGTAACACTGGTGGCCGGAGCTATGACAGAGCCCGACAATCTGGGAGATACTGTGGTTATCGAATTCCCAACATTCACCAAAACTGCTGAGATGGCAGGGATTTCAAGGGTGATGGGTGGTTATCATATTCAGGCCGACAATATTGCAGGGCTTGAGTTAGGTAGAGATGTCGCTCATGAGGCCTGGAAGTTCTACAAGGAGCATGTAGGAGAGTCTGAAATGGCCATGAAAGCAAAAGAGGAATAAAAGACTTTGTGTTAAGTTTCTAGAGCCTCTGATTTCTTGAATCAGAGGCTTTTTTTATTGAAGAATAGCCTAGTTTCGTATTTATGAAAACACCCATCAACGCCATCATCTTTGCCTTAGCGATCGTTATCGCCTCGTTTTTCCTTGGAAATGCCTACACAGAAAGAAGTAAAAGCGAAAGCCAGATCAGCGTTACAGGTCTGGGAAAAAAGGATTTCAGCTCAGACCTCATCGTTTGGGAGGGAAGCTTTGGATCAGAAAGCATGGAGCTCAGCGCTGCCTTTGAACAGCTTCAGAAGGACAAGGAGCTCATTAGAGCTTATCTTATCGAGAAAGGTGTGGGAGAGGACAAGATCGTTTTTGAGGCTGTTAGAAGTACTAAAAAGCAGAAACGACTTTACGCACCTGACGGTGATTACATGGGAGAAAGATTTGATGGTTACAGTCTGACACAAAGCCTCAAGATCGAATCCAATGAAGTGGAGAAGATCGAGCGCATTGCCAGAGAGATCACCGAGCTTTTGAATAAAGGTGTACAGTTCTATTCTCGTCCACCTCGATACTATTATACCGGCCTGGCAGACCTCAAGATCGAAATGATATCCAAAGCAACGGAAGACGCACGAGTGCGGGCAGAAAAGATCGCGGAGAACTCTGGGGCACAACTTGGAGACCTAAAATCGGCCAGAATGGGCGTCTTTCAGATCACGGGTCAAAATTCAACGGAGAATTATTCCTGGGGAGGAACCTTCAATACTGCAGACAAAGAGAAAACAGCCTCCATTACAATGAAACTCATTTTTGAGGTAGATTGATAACTTGATGAAGGCAGAGGAGAAGCGGATAATCAAGTTGAGTGATCAACTTCAGGAAGCCGCAAGTGAGATCAAGGTACTGCGCAATATTTCATGGCCTGTTGAGCTAAAGCAGGAGTTTTTTAGAAACGACGGCCAGAAGCTGCCAGAGGTAGAATACCCAGCGCTTGATCTTAAGAACACCTTTCAATCGCTCAAAACGATCAGAGCTGAGCTAAAAGAGAACTCGAACATCGATCTATGGGCACTTCGCATGCTTGATCAGCTGGAAGGCAGTGCCCTTATGTTAGAGCATCGCGGAACCAGAGCATTCTACGATCATTCCTCCTGGGTTTATGGAAGGCCTGATGACCTGATCAGAAATGGAGAGATCTCTGCACTTGATCTGGCCAGGCATTTTGATGAGTTCTTCGAAAACGTAAGTAATCACGATATAGGCGACATTTCAGAGCCCAGGATCGACGCAAAGGAGCTGGTGAAGATCATGCAGGAGGTCGTTCATGAGCGTTTTGCCGAATATGCACCAGAAGTTGTTCTGGATGAAAATATTGCTTCGAATGCTCTTGCGGGTAGAAGAAGGATCTCAATTCGCCCGGGAGCCAAATTCTCCGAAAACGATGTTGCGCAATTGATCAATCATGAGCTCTTCATACATGTGATCACTTCACTGAACGGATTCCTTCAACCTCATATCAAGATACTGGGTGAAGCACACGCTGGCACCACAAAGACCCAGGAGGGCCTGGCGATCTTCGCAGAATACATTACAAACTCGATCGACCTGGATCGAATAAGACGTCTGGCCGATAGGGTTATAGCCATTCACATGGCTATTAATGGTGCCGATTTCATTGAGGTTTATCGCTATTACCTTGAACGCCTGGGAAAAAAAGATCAGGCATATGAGAGCGCAAGGCGCGTTTTTCGCGGTGGTTTGGTGACTGGTGGAGCACCTTTCACCAAGGATATCGTCTATTTGGAAGGTCTACTGAGAGTGCATAGTTTTATGCGAATTGTGGTAAAAACTGGAAAGCTCGATTATTTAGACCTTCTTTTCTGCGGAAAACTTGATATCGTTGATCTTCCAGTAATGAAAGAGTTGGTTCAGCTAGGATTAGTTGAAAAACCCAGATTCCTGCCTGATTGGATGAAAGACAAACGATATCTGCTCACATACCTTAGTTATTCCGCTTTCCTGGATGGACTGAACCTGGAAAATATGCAAAAGGATTTTCAAAAATTACTTGATGCTTGATCTTAAACGACAGCAAAGGTGATGACTTTTGAGCAAGCCATCACTTAAGCGTCAGCTTGTTAAGTCGAGTGACCATGCTTGTTTTTTGATCATTTTGACTTACCTTGTGGATCTAAACCTGCTATCATGAAAAACCTAAAGTTTGAGCTCAAATGGGCTGTGGTATTCACAGTAGTTAGTCTATTGTGGATGATTATGGAACGAATGCTGGGTTGGCACGATGAGAAGATCGACCAGCACATGTATCTTACAAATCTCTACATCATACCTGCCATCATTGTGGTGGTATTGGGGATGAGAGATAAGCGAAACAACTTCTATGGTGGGAAGATGAATTATAAACAAGGATTGATCTTTGGTCTGCTCATGACCGTGATCATTCTTCTGCTTAATCCAGCTGCTCAATATATTACGCTGGAGTTCATCACTCCAGATTATCTCAAGAATGCCACCAATTATGCGGTTGAAACAGGCATGATGGAGAGGGAGGCGGCCATGGATTACTTTAATCTGAAGAATTATATCATCCAGGGCACCATTGGGGGAGCCATTATGGGTACGATTACCAGTGCGATCGTGGCGATCTTTATGAGGAAATCATAAATTTCAAATGCCTTGAAGCCTCAGCGCCAGGCTACTCAAGACCACGGATACTGAGCTAAAGGCCATCGCAATTCCGGCTACCATTGGGCTGATCACAAAATCAGGGTAGAAGAGTCCAGCAGCTATGGGTATAGCTATGATATTATATACAAATGCCCAAAAGAGGTTCCTTTTGATAGTTGCAAGGGTTTTACGAGCAAGACGAATTGCAGACGGTATATTCTTGATCTCACTATTCATTAATGAGATAGAAGCTGCATCAAGCGCCACATCCGTACCACTTCCCATGGCAATACTGAGGTCGGCATGAGCCAATACCTGTGCATCATTGGTGCCATCACCGATCATTGCGACCTTCTTTCCCTGTTTTCTCAGGCCTTCCAGGTGCTCTGCCTTCTCAATGGGTCCCATTTCCCCATGAAATTCAGAGATATTCAACTCATTAGCTACCTTTTCAACCTTTTCCTTTCGATCTCCCGACAGAATCTGCAATTCGAGTCCAAGCTCACGCAGGTCCTTCATGCTCTCCTTAGCATTCTCCCTGAGTGCGTCTTCCATCTCAAAGCTCGCGATCATCTCATCTGGGCTAAAGAAGTAAATTGACCTACCGGCAGAAGAATCGAGACCTGAAGCCTCCAACTCCATGAGTTTTACTGAACCAACGTAATATTCTATTCCTTCATGTTTCGCTTTAACACCTAAACCTTCGAGTACCTGTACATCAGACAGTTCTGCTTTATCTGTATCAGCGTATTTCTCTATTATACTTTCAGCGTAAGGGTGATTGCTTTCTTTTTCTATGGCAAGGAGTATCGGAAGATGCTTTTGCTCTTCTTTTTCCCAAAAAGCGGACTTTAAGCGGGGTTTACCGATAGTGAGCGTTCCCGTTTTATCCATCAGTAGTACATCCAGAGAACCTGCACTTTCAAGTGCTGAAGCATCCCTCACCAGAATGCCCTTTTTCGCTCCCATTCCGATACCTACCATAAGAGCCGTAGGTGTTGCCAACCCAAGGGCACAGGGGCAAGCGATGATCAACACGGAAATGGCACTAACAAGACCAAAAGAGGGATTCTGAAAAACCAGCCACCAAAGCAGAAATGAGATCAATGCGATCAAAATGATGCTGGGAACAAAAATGGATGAGATCTTGTCCACCAGGCTTTGGATCTTAGCCCGGCTTCCCTGAGCCATCTTCACATTTTCAATAATATTGGAAAGCAAGCTATGCTGAGGGTCTTTGTTGAGCTCGAGGATCAGACTTTGTGTTCGGTTGACAGTACCTGCGTATACTTCATCTCCCTTTTCTTTTCTTTGGGTCTCACTCTCACCCGTAAGCATGCTTTCATCTACGCTAGAGCTTCCTTCGATCACGATCGCATCTACGGGAATTGCATCTCCAGCGAGTACTTTTACATGCTCTCCTTTGCTTATCATCCCTAAGCTAACCAGCTCTTCCTCTCCGTCCTTTATCCTCCTGGCCTTGTCAGGACGGAGTTCTTTCAGGGATTCAATGGCAGAGCGACTTTTCTGTTTGGCAACATCTTCGAGGTAGCGTCCTAATAGGATAAAGGCAATGATCACGGCTACCGATTCAAAATACAGATCTGAGCTACCAGAGAACAACTGATAAATGCTGTAAATGAAAGCAACGCCAGTACTCAGCGCCACCAGGGTATCCATGCTGGTTTGTCCATAACGGATCTTTCTTACTGCATTGATATAGAACTGTTTTCCAAAATAGAAGGGTAGGGGTAAGCAAAAAACAAAGGACAACCACAAACTCCAGCTTTCCTCCATAAAGAACATGCCCAACACGAATACGGGCACAGCAAAACAAAAGGCGAGAATCGTTCTATTTCTTTGTTTTTTGAGCGCTTTGGACTTATCTGCTGCGCTGGATCGATCCTCCTCGTTAAGCACGATGTCGTAGCCGATCGATTGTATGCGCGCCTTAAGCTGTTCGAGATCCATGTCGCTCCGAAATATTAATTGACCTGAGTTATCGGCATAGTTTACATTGGCAAAATAGACCTCATCCAGGGATCTAGATATGCTTGAAATGGAATTCGCACATGCCGCACAGCTCATTCCTTTGAGCTCAAATGACCTTTCAGTCAGTTTTGGCTCGAAACCCAATTCAGAAAGTTTGTTAATTATCTCTTTGATCAGATCTTCCTTGATCAGGTTGAACTCAAGCTCCTCATTGGCAAAACTCACCTGGAGGTTTGAAATTCGCTCATCCTTTATCAGTGTACGCTCCAGCTGAGTGGCTGAAGCTTCATCTCTTAGTCCAGATATGGGGATTGTGTAGCGCATATGCGCGAAGTTACGGATGATATTAAAGCCTCATTGTTTATTCAATGTGACCAGAATCAGATTTTTAAAACATTCTTTGAGTATTTTTGTCGCATATTAAGATTATGACAAATACTTCCTTCCCACGCTTTGAGCGTCCGAAAAAGGGTGAGTTCATGCTTACCCTCAACAAAAGAGTTGACGAATACTTCAGGTCAAACAACATCGACAAAAGGGGTGACTGGAGAATGTACATCAAAACGGCTTTCATGCTGTTGCTATACATCATTCCAGCTTCTCTTGTACTTTTTTTCCCAGGAGACAATTATCTGCTCTTCATTTTCCTTTACTTCATGATGGGTGTTGGAATGGCAGGTATCGGTCTTTCCGTGATGCACGATGCCAATCACGGTTCCTACTCAAAACATAAATGGCTTAACACTGTGATGAGCTATACCCTAAACTTCCTCGGTGGTCATGCCATCGCATGGAGGGTACAGCATAACTTCCTACACCATAGTTTCACGAACATCGATGGAATGGATGAGGATATCACAACCATCCCAGTTTTGCGGTTTAACCCTCATGCTAAAAGAATAGGTGTCCACAAATTGCAGTTTATTTATGCCTGGTTCTTCTATGCATTGATGACCTTTTTCTGGGTACTATTTAAAGATATCATTCAACTGAGTAAATACCACAAGCAAGACTATCTGAAGAGAGAGAATACGACACTGGGTAAAGAGGTCGCTGCGCTGGCAATAACCAAAGTAGCTTATCTCGGATATTCATTGATCCTTCCATGGTTGCTTGGACCATTCTCTTTTGGAGCAGTACTTGGCGCCTGGTTGATCTTACATGCAACCGCAGGATTGATCCTTGCTGCGATCTTCCAACCAGCTCACGTTGTTCCAGAAACGACGTTCCCAATGACCGACGAAAACAATAGTATTGAGGAAGAGTGGGCAGTTCATCAGGTGAGAACCACAATGAACTTCGCTCCTAAAAGCCACGTTTTCTCATGGTTTGTGGGAGGTTTGAACTTTCAGGTGGAACACCACCTTTTCCCTAAGGTCTGCCACATTCATTACAAGCAGATCTCCAAGATCGTAAAGAAAACATGCGAAGAATACGGCCTGCCTTATCACAGTCAGCCAACCTTTGTTCACGCGCTGTTTGATCACACGAAGCTTTTATATCGTTTAGGCGTTAAGTAATTCCTTATTTTCACAGGCTAATTTTAGCCTATGAAAAGTTTCTTTACTGCAATTGCAGTGTTGTGCAGCCTTGCTGCTTTCACGCAAGATACCCTTGTTGTTCAAACACTGAGTTATGATGATATAACCAAGAGGAGAGACTTCTATGCCTTCCCAGATGGTTCAGAGTCTTACCGAAAGGTGATCATGGCTTACAGCTTAAAATGTGACTCCAGAACAACCCAGGACGGCTTTGACTGTGGAGAGTGGGATTACCTTACCTACAATTACCTCTACGACAAAAGCGGAAAGTGGGACAGTACTTACCAATCTGGACCCAATTTCAGGGTGAATGGCGGACTTCGCGATAACTTCGAATATGTGCTGAATCCACAGTATGAGGTTTATCGGCACAAGTTATACGACATCAATAGAGATTCAGTGATCTCGCTGAACAGACACACGATTGCATCAGCGAGCCAAAACTTAACAGTACACAACGCTGTAAAGACCACTCGCTTTCAGTCTCTTTGGAAAGCCTCTGAAATGAGCGCTGCCGGTATGGTAGCCGGTAACATTACTGGGATCGAACTTGACATGAACTCTTCGGACTCAGTTTCATACGTAGTTGAGATACGCATGGCGCACACTTCACTTGATTCTTTAACGGAATGGGTAAATGTAGGACAGCAGGTCTTAAGATCAGATGGACCTACCAACTACTCAGGAAATGTAGATGTTCAGTTTCACGATGATTTTAACTGGAATGGAACTGACAACATCGTGCTTGAATTTCAGATCCAATATCAAAGCCAAAAAGATTATTCCAACAGCAATATTGAAGTGGGAATGGAGAATACCAGCTATGGTTCGAGTATTCACGCTTCAGGAACAGATTATTACCTCGACTTTGCCAAGAATGCACAGCAGATCAACCTGGGCAGGATAGCAGAGCTAGATGGTAGCGCCCCTAAATCAATTGAGGCATGGGTGTATACCAGAGAATTCAATAACGCCGGAGTATGGCAAGCTGGAAGGCGTGGACAAACAGCGCGCGACTTTTCTCTCAGAACGCGAACTGGCGACAATAACTGGCGTGTGCAACACTGGGGCAGCCCAGATTATGACTTTAGCACACCATCAAAAGGGCAATGGCGTCATTTTGCTTTGACCTACGACGGAAACAGATCGGTCATTTATGTTAATGGTGTTCAGGTAGCGCAAAAATTTGCTCAGTTGAATACTGGCGATTGGAGTTTCATTATAGGTCGATGGCAGGGAAGCTACTTTAATGGCAAGATCGATGAATTCAGGATTTGGGAAACTGCCTTGACTCAGTCTACCATTCAGCAATGGATGGATCAGGAGCTCACAAACCAACATCCAAATTACAGCGACCTCGTGCATTACCTTCCAATGAATGAAGGATCTGGCAATGTGGTGAATGATCAGATAACAAGCCAAAGCTATCTTCTACAGAACTACCCATGGTGGGGAACAAAAACTGCTTCTGAGATCAGTCTTGGCGCAATGGTGCTGAATCAGCGTCCTGCAATTACTTTTCAGCAAGGGGAGTATATCAACTCATTAGACTCAAGCTATGTTTTTGACACTATTATGAGTCGCCCGATGCAGTTGATGCTCTATTCAAACCCAGCTTCAGGTGTTCAAATAGATCCAGAAGATCCGAATCATCCTTCGCTGGCGACAGATACGCTTGAGGTTTGGGAGGCAAACACCTGGACCTATGTGTATGATGCGCAAACGGGAACAAAGATCGATTCGATCAATACTGGAAGCGGAACAAGTCTTACAAGAGAAACCAAGGTTTGGTACAGTCCCGAGGCTCGTTTTGAGATCGGACGTTTTATTACCCCTTACGGGATCAATCTAACGCATCCGCAGATCAATTCTGACGAAGGCTTTACCTGGTATTATGATGTGACCGACTATGCGCCTATGCTAAGGGATACGATGGAATTCAGCGCAGGTAATCAACAGGAACTCATCGATGTGAAATTCCTGTTCATCAAAGGAACTCCTCCCAGGGATGTGAAAGGGGTCAAGCGAATTTGGGGACAAAGCAGGTCGATCACATACAGAAACCTGGATGATGATAACGATCTGGCTAGCACGACACTTCCTGTAGATCCAACTGCAGAAAGCTTTAAAGTGAAGAGCAGATTCACAGGACATGGCCATAATTCCAGCAATGGAAGTTTTCCCCACTGCTGTGAGTGGAAAGATAATGAACACTATCTCTATGTCAATGGAACCATGGCTGAAGCATGGCACGTTTGGCAAGAATGGGAGTGTGCTCAAAACCCACTATACCCTCAAGGTGGAACCTGGCCAGGAGCAAGAGAAGGTTGGTGTCCCGGTGATGTGGTTAAGGAGTTTGAATTTGAAGTAGGGGAGTTTGTGTCAGGAAACAGCATTGAACTTGACTATGATATTACCGATGTACCCAATGATAACCAGGGCATGGGTGGCGGACGTTATGTGGTAGCCATGCACCTGATCTCTTATGGAGCTCAGAACTTTGAGGTAGATGCAGAACTACTTGATATTGTTTCACCAAACGATAAGACCTATTACGATAGAAGATCACTGGTATGCGGTCAACCTAGAGTGATCATCCGAAATAATGGTGCAAGCGATCTCACGAGTTTGAATATCTATTACGGTGTTCAGGGAGGACAGGAACTCCTTTACGAATGGACAGGAGACCTCAAGCCAAACATGAGTGAAGAGGTTGAATTACTTGTAGAAGGGAATTGGTTCTGGAGCGGAGATCAATCAAACATCTTCTATGCAAGAGTTGGAGAGCCCAATGGTCAGGCGGATATGTATGCTGATAACGATCGACTTGAAACCAAAGTAGAAGTACCTGAGGTCTTTGCTGGAAAGGTTTTGATCCAAATGACCACGAACAACCAGCCTGAGGACAATGATTTTTATGTTCGTGCTTTAACAGGAGAGACCATCCTTGAGCGTATAGATTTCTCTGCGAATCAAACCTATCGAGATACACTCGAACTCGAGCAGGGCTGCTACTATTTCGAGCTGTTTGATCAACGCCACGATGGCCTATCTTACTGGGCGAATAACGCACAGGGAAATGGAGCTATCAGGTTCTTTATACTGGATGATAACAATAGAATTGTTGGTGTGAAGAGTTTTGAGCCCGAGTTTGGAAATCAGTTGCGATTCAACTTCACCATCGATAAAACACTTGGTTTCTATCCAAATACGGGAATTGCCAGCAAGTCTGAATACGCTGAACTCTTTGTTTATCCAAACCCAGGAAGTGGCCTGTTTAATCTTGAACTTATCGGCGAGAGTGGAAAGCAAATGATCGAAGTATTTGATATGTCTGGACGCCCTGTACTGCGCAAGCAGATCGAGGCTGAAGCTTATCATACTGAACAGATCGACCTTTCTGAACAAGCGGATGGTATCTACGTTATTAAGGTTCAGGGAACCGAAAGGCATTATCAACAACGCCTAATAAAACACTGATAAAGAACCCCGAGAGATCGGGGTCTTTTTTTTATGGAAAGGTCAGAAGAGCTCGGAAAAGAACCGATAGGGAAATTATTATTTAAGCAGGCTGTTCCTGCTTCTGTTGGATTTCTTGTGATGACGGTCTATTCCATTGTTGACACCATCTACGTTGGAAAATTCATCGGGTCGATCGCACTTGCTGCAGTGACCGTAGTAACACCCATCTCATTTTTGATCTCAAGCATTGGAATGGCCATTGGAGTAGGAGGGGCTTCGGTAATATCCAGAGCCATGGGGTCGGGTAACTATGAAAAAGCTCAGAATACCCTGGGCAATATGATCGGATTCACGATCACGCTTTCCCTTTTCATTGTGGCCTTTGGTTTTGGATTCATAGAGGAGATCATTGCTGCTTTTGGTGGAAAGGGTGATATTCTTGAGCCAGCCACTCTTTATTTTGGAATTCTACTGCTTGGAGGTCCACTACTCGCCTGGCTCATGATGAGCAATAATGTGATTCGCTCTCAGGGAAAAGCCAAGATGGCCATGCTTACCCTCGGGCTTTCGGCGGTGCTCAATATCATTTTAGACCCGATCTTCATCTTCGTTCTGGATTGGGGACTCGCGGGAGCTGCCTGGGCAACAATGGTGTCTTACAGCTTTAGTACCCTATACACGATCTATTTCTTCTTTAGTAAGTACAATGAGCTTAAGATAGAACCAAAGCATTTCGTGCCAAATCGAGGTTTGCTTAAGGAGATCTTTAGTATTGGGGGTATCTCTCTTGCTCGACAGACCTCTGTGAGCTTGTTGGCCATTGTGCTGAATAACAGCCTGTTCATTTACGGAGGTGAGCTCGCAGTGGCCGTTTACGGTATCATCAACAGGGTGATGATGTTCAGCATCTTCCCTGTGATCGGCGTAGTTCAGGGTTTTCTCCCAATAGCCGGATACAACTATGGTGCTAAGAATTGGGAGCGGGTTAAGGATACGCTTAAAACAGCGGGTATTTCGAGTACGCTCATTGCCTGTGTTGGCTTTATCGCAGTGTTGATCTTCCCGGGCTACATTGTTAGTGTGTTTACCTCAGACCTTGATCTTCTTTTGGAAACTCCAGGAGCATTGATCACCGTATTTCTGGCAACACCATTGATCGGAGTGCAGTTGATCGGCTCAGCGTATTTTCAGGCTATTGGTAAAGCGTTGCCGGCGCTCTTGCTTACCATGACCAAACAGGGATTCTTTTTGATCCCTCTGGTGCTTGTGATGCCAATGATCTTTGGATTGAAGGGGATATGGTATAGCTTTCCGATCGCTGATGTGATGGCTGCAGCGATCACGGTGTTCTATACCTCCAGACAGGTTAAGAATAAGTTACTCAAGATGGGTACTTGATTGAGCTTTGTCCCAACGACAAGAACTCATCATATCCTTGAATTTCTCCTTATCGGTATCGCTCATTTGATCCCACTTTTCTTTCATGCGACTCTTCCAGCGATGTTTTTTCCATTGCGATTTTCCTGAACCCCAGCTTCCAAAAAGGATCTTACCGAGGACCAAAAGGCCCATGGCCTGCCAGAAAGTGATGGCATTCCAACCTGTGACATCAGGAAGTATCCAATTCCAAAGTTGCATGACAACGAAGCTTAGGATAGCCACGCCAGCAACGATAAAGACGATATATTTTCCGAAGTTTTTCATGATCTAGGCTTCAGAGAGTTCTTCGTACAAGCTGGCAAGGCGCTTTCTCAAGTGGAGAACAGCGTAGCGCTTTCTAGAGATCCAGGTGTTCATGGTCTCCCCAGATTGTTCGGCCATTTCCTTGAATTCAACATTCTCCAACTCATTTAACACAAAAGCCATCTTTTGTTTTTCAGGGAGTTCGTTCAAAGCCTTGTCCATTTCTTCAAGAATGAGTTGCTTGAAGTACTCAGCTTCTGGTCCACCATCCAGTGAAGGGAATTGAAGATGGAGGTCTTCAGAATTCTCGTCGTCATGAGACTTTGGCCTGGCCAGACTGCTGAAGCTATCAGGCTTTTTCTTACGATAGCGATCGGTGATCTTATTTCTCGCGACGGTAAATAACCATGAGGTAACCCTTTCAATGGGTTTCATTAAGCGTTTTGCTTCGATCAACTGAAAGAATACATCCTGAAGGATATCTTCGGCATCCTCTGTAGCGGGTACACGTTGTTCTATGAAATTGAGCAGGCGACCTCTTTCGCGCTCGATGATCTCACTTAAGCCGGAGTTTTGTTCCGGACTCAGTTTTAATGCAACTGTTTTTACTTGTTCCATACCCTTAGGACGATCTACCACAATAGATATTTTATCAGTTGCTTTCTTCAAGCTTTTTAAGCTCCTGATCGATGATCTCTTCAATCGCCTTTTGCTCGGCTTTCGAGATCTTTTTATCCAGCTTAGCCTGCTTCTTTAGAAAGCGGAACATCGCATTCTTTTTGATCTCATAGGCAATGAATACAGTGTAGTCATCGCCATTATAAAACTTCTTTTCACCCATTTTTCTCAGATCGGAGATCTGTGTATTCATGACCTGACGGGTAAGGCTCTCGAATTTTTCACCAACATTGGCAGCCTCTGTGTTGCTGTTCTCCCGTAAATATTGATCTGCGACCTGCTTCATGTTTGTCTCAACCTGTCCGGCCAATTGCGACTTTGCCTGAATATCGGCCTTTCCACGGGCAATGTTCTCACTGGAGCTCATTCCTTTTCCTGTGGCTCTAAAGAATCGATTATTCGACTCATAAGCATTACCTGTAAATGGTTCTTTAACTTTCTTCCCGTATGGATTTGATCCACATGATGCTGAAAAGAGCGCGATCGCCGAAAGCATCAGGAACATACTAAGCTGTTTCATTTTTTTGAATTTGATCTATTTACCTAAATAATTGTGCCACAAATTATGGAATTGTCTGCTGATAAACCATTTTAAAGAGCCTGTTCCAGTATTTTCGCAACATGAAGATCATATATCGTCCTCTCCTTTTCCTCTTTTTTGTTTTCAGCCTTTCATGCTCAAGCCCGTCAGGGTCAAGCAATGTAGCCGAAGAAAAACCAGACTCTGCCCAATGGATAGTGGATCGGGCAATCGAAGCTCAGGGCTTCGATCAGATCGCAAACAAACAGATCGCTTTCGATTTTAGGGATAAACATTATACTGCCATTTATGCAGAAGATGGCAGTTATGTCTTTACCCGCTCCTTTCAAAAAGGGGACTCTCTGATCCTCGATAGTTTAACGAACCTTGAGTTTAAACGATATATCAATGAAAATGAGCAGGAGATCAGTGATGAATGGAGAGCAAGATATGCCGCCAGTGTGAATTCAGTGCTCTACTTTGCGCTTTTGCCCTACCGCCTGAACGATGAGGCCGTGATTAAAACTTATGCCGGAAAACAGAAGCTAGAAGAGAAGACTTATGATCTGGTGAGGCTAAGCTTTAAGCAGGAAGGTGGAGGAGAGGATTTTGATGATGAATACCTCTATTGGTTCAATGATAAGACCGGAAAGATCGACTATTTGGCCTATAACTATGCAGAAGAAGATGGAAGAGGGGTTCGATTTAGAAAGGCTTTTGAAGCGCATGAAGTGGATGACTTCATTTTTAATCAATACCTCAACTACGGGACTGATAACGGTGATGTGGAGCTCAGCAGCCTTGGTGACTCACTTGAAATGGGGCGACTTGAACTCTTGTCTCAGATCGTCAATGAAAACATTGTGGTGCAATAATTTTTGAATTTTAGCTGGGATTGTCGTAATTTTATGGGAATACCTGCAAAATGCCTTCTACCCTCAGGAAGATATTGGCTTTAAGCCTTGCTGGCCTGATCCTTTTGTTTTTGGGCTTTAGCTTCTTTACCCCTGATCATATTCGAATTGAAACTCAGTGTGTGGTACCCATGAGCAAGGAACTGCTCTTTGAGGAATTGAAAAGCCTGGAAAGCCAATCACAGCTGTGGTTGGTTGGTCACAATGCTGAAGAGGTGTCCATTGAAGGTGCAGATGGTGAGGTTGGGGCCGAAATGATCATCATCAGGCAAGATGGACGTATTCGTCAGCGTATCTCTAAGATCGTTGAAGGGGAACGCCTCGAAACCGAACTTTGGATATCGACCTTTACGGGTCAGAATATCTCATATTTTCAATTGGAGAATATTGGTGAAGACTCTACCTTATTGACCTGGGGGATTTTGGGTACTCATAGTTTCCCAACCGATGTTTTAGCGAGGATCAGCGGGGCAGACGAAGACCTGAAGAACATTATGAGCGATGGACTCGAAGCCATGCGCGAAGATATGTCTGCTTCATAAACTACCTTTGTGAAGTGCTGCTCCACCTCGCATTAAGTAAAAGTAAGTCGAACATCAAGTTGCAAAAGTGGATCCTTGTTGTAGGTATCCTCTTGCTTGCCATCAAGTTCCTTGCTTTCTTTCTCACGGGATCAAATACTATCCTTTCGGATGCCTTTGAGAGTATCATCAACGTTTCAGCAGCAGGCTTTGCGCTTTTCAGCCTTTATTATTCTTCCCGACCCAGGGATAAGAATCATCCATATGGTCACGGTAAGGTGGAGTTTCTCTCAGCTGGAATTGAAGGTGTTTTGATTCTTATTGCCGGGATCGGGATCATCTATAAAAGTGTTTACAACCTTATTCACCCCATGGAGATCAAGAACCTTGATATGGGGATCATTCTCATTGCCATTGCGGGGATTGTGAACTACATCATGGGATACATTCTTGAAAAGAGAGGAAAAGAGCAGAATGTGATCGTGCTTGAATCCGGTGGAAAACACCTAAAAACAGATGCCTATTCAACTTTGGTTCTTCTAGTGGGTCTTTTTGCGATATACATACTCGACATGCCCGTGCTCGATAGCATTTTCGCCCTCGGATTTGGCGTGTATATCGGGATCGAAGGATACAAGATCATTCGTAAATCGGTGGCAGGCATCATGGATGAGGCTGATTTTGAGCTGCTCTCAAACATCATAGCGGTCATCAAGGAAAACCGTAAAGACTCCTGGATCGATATTCACAATTTAAGGGTGATCAAATATGGCTCGGTGATCCATATCGATGCCCACATGACCATACCGTATTATTATAATATTGATGAGGGACACGAGATCATTACCGATGTGGAGAATATCGTGCGCGATCACTTTGGAAACAGTGTTGAACTATTCATTCATGTTGACCCTTGTTTGGAGACTTCCTGTCCCATTTGCCCCATTAAAGACTGTAAGGTCAGAAAACAGCCCTTTAAAGAACGCATTGCCTGGAACCTCGATACCGTGCTTGAAAACAAAATGCACGAAGAGGAACTGCTTAAAGACTGATGTTGAGATCGAGTCTGATCCGGTCGTTTGATTCTCTGTTACTGCCGTAGTTGATGATCCTGCTGGTGGAGAAGTACTTCATGGTGAGGTTGATGTTATCTGCAAAGAAGTACCTGAACATAAATTCAATTCCCTGAATGTTGGTAAGACTTGCCTGCGGTGAGCCCTGATCGCGATAATTCCAGCGGGCCCAGTCATTTTGGGTCAGGTAATCAACCGCTCCAAAACGGGGCATGTAAGTATAATTTAGGCTTGTTTCCCAGTGTGAACGATAGCCATCGTGTTCGTAACCCATCATACCCATACCACCCGTGGTTTGGTCATCGAAGCCCAGTAATGTGGTATCCATTTTTGAGAGTTGTTTAAACTGCAGGAATACTTCTGCCAGGGCATAGAATTTACCCCTTCTTGTGGGTTGTATCAGTTTTACACTGGGATAATAGAAGAAAGGGGAGTAGGTGTTTGGAGATAATCCGGAAGGGAGGATAGGAATGTTATTGAAGTAATGGAAGGTCTGATTGTGTTCAATGATCATTTTAGATTCTGAATCCACATAGGTGAAAGGCAATTGCACCCCAAAAAGGTAACCGTCAGTTCCAAACCCACTGCCATTGCTTTGCATCACGCTGAATAAGGTCCGCAGTTCCATCACATCAAGGATATTCTGTCTGAAATAGATCCCATTCGGATTGACCCAGTCACTCCAATACATTTCATGGTATTTTTTGAAAGGGTAGTAGTTCTTTCCCAGCACCAATTGGGTAGATTCATTGCTGATCCGGGCATATAGACGTTCTATCATCAACGGAAAGCCAGAACCTGGAACGGGCTCCTCTCCAAAAGTGATCTGTGGGTCCTGTGGATTATTGCGGTAGCCCGTTCTCACCTGAAAACCCATGCGTACATTATAATCGATCTGATAAGCCAAACCATAACGCATTCGGGCTCTAAGCCGACTTCGATCAGCTACTTGAATGCCATTGAGGTCCTTATAGGCATTGTCATATTCTGTACGGAACATGAACTCCATGAGTTGTGCAGGACGTTTGGAGGTGTCTATTTTGGTGAATATCTTCTGTGCAGACAAAAAGGCAGGGAAAGCCAGTAGGAATATAAGCGCACAACGAATTCTCATCAGGCCTGCAAAATTAGTATATTCATCATGCTGCGATAATCTAGTCGACAGCTAGGAAAAGAATCAGTCGATCAACCGATAGTGCATTTGAACGACCCCTTCCTCAAATGATTCGGAATGGATCAGCTCAAGTTTGGCGCTGTGCTCTGAGCGATGGAAAAGTGGAATGCCAGTGCCGAGGAGCACGGGGCACTGCGTAATGATCAATTCATCAATAAGATCAGCCCTTAAGAGGGCATCAATCAGCTTTGCTCCGCCAACCAACCAAATATTCTTGTTCTCAGCCTTTTTCAGTTCCTGCACAAAAGCGGCAGGTTCCTCTTTGATGATCTGAACAGATGGAATGGACTTCAGCTTTCTTTGACTAAAAACGTAGTTATCCAATTCCACATAGGGCCAATCTCCAAATGAAACCACCTGCTCATAGGTTTTACTCCCGAATAAGGTGATATCAATGTCCTTCAAAAATGCACTGTAGCCAAAATCATGATCCGAAGAGGGCTGTGGGAGCCAGTCAAGTTTACCCTTATTATCGGCAATATAGCCGTCCAAACTACAGGCGATAAAGAGCGTGAGCTTAGTTAAAGCTTTTTTCTTATCCAGGAAACCAGCAAGCTTGCAAGGATGATGATCATCGCGAAGTAGCAGAGTTTAAGTGCTAAACGAAAGTTATCCTCGTCGTTCATCTGATCGGTCAGGCTCCAGGGATTATAGGTCTCCACACTGCTGTAGTCTGGAATAAGATCAGAAGGGAGATTGTCAAGCGCCTGACTCCTTTTGTTGTAACGCAGGGCATCGCCTTCCTGACTAAAAAAGAGCAGGATGGAATCCTGAATACCTACTTTATTCACATAGTCCAGTAAAAGTTCTTCATCTGGACCAATGAGCTGATAGTGACTAAAGTAGTCCAGTCGTTTTAGCGCGATCTTCTCATCAAAAGGGTAGGTGTGGAAGTCGCTATCGATCTGACTTCTCAAATAAAGGGAAAGAATGACCAGCGCAGCCAGGGCAGATATCAGTACTTTTCGAGAGAAGAACTTTTTCATATGACGAACTTAATCCATTTTATAGTGTTTGAAAAATAAAAGCATGTTTAATATTTTCAAGAAAAAATCGCCTGAAGATCAGAAGAAAGCACAGATCAACAAACTGCAAAAGAAGTACAAACAGTTGTTAGAGGAGTCGCATAAACTCTCGCATCAAGACCGTACAGCGGGAGATGCAAAGCTCGCTGAAGCCGAGGAAGTGCTGAAACAAATCGATGAAATAGAAGCAAAAGCATAAGGGAAAGCTTTATCTTGCGACCATCTAAACAAGTGCTTCATTACAAGATACATAAACACCCTGAGTCCAGGGAATGGGTGACTTTCATTCATGGTGCTGGAGGAAGCTCCTCTATTTGGTTCAAGCAGATCAGGGCCTTTAGAAGGGAATGTAATGTATTGCTCATTGACCTTAGGGGTCATGGTGGATCCAAAATGAAGGACATGATCATGCGGCCCTATACTTTTGAGGACATCTCAAAGGATGTGATTGAGGTTCTGGATCACCTTAAGCTCGAAAAGACCCATTTGATAGGGATTTCCCTGGGAACCATTGTGGCTCGAGAGATCGCCGATCTGCAACCAGAACGCGTATCCAGTTTGATTCTGGGAGGGGCTGTGCTTCAGCTTGATTTTCGTTCCAAGTTGTTAATGAAACTAGGGGTAGCCTTTAAGCACATCTTGCCCTATATGATCCTATACAAGATCATCGCCTGGGTGATCTTACCGCGAAAGAATCACAAAGAAGCTCGTTCGCTTTTTGTAAAGGAAGCCAAGAAATTATATCAGAAAGAATTCCTGCGCTGGTTAAGACTGGCCGGAGAGCTTAATACCAAGCTCAGCGACTTTCGCTCCAAGGTACTGGAGATCCCAACCCTCTATGTGATGGGGGCAGAAGACCATCTCTTTTTACCCACCATCAAGTTGATCTCAGCGGAGCAAGCCAATTCCAGACTTGAGATCTTTCCCAATTGCGGACACGTGGTGAACGTTGAGCAGCCGGATCGCTTTAATGAGGTTTGTTTGGGCTTTATGGGAAAGCTAAACTAAAGTAGGCGAGGGGTCTCGAAAATTCATCAGCCTTCATTCATCATCGAGGGGAAGGCATCAAGATTCAAATTACCGATCGATCGCCTGGTCCATGCTGATATGTTTTATTGCACTGTAAGTGAGGGATTGAGTTTTGCGCAACGAAGAAGGCTATGCTCAGTAGCTAATTGAGTTTTTGCTAAACTAAGCAAAAAGGAAATTTTTAGCTATTGAGTATAGCTACCGTTGAGGATCGTGCTTTTTGTTTAATCTGGTCTTTGACCAATAGCGGAACGCTGACTGGAATCAGAGCCATAAATTATATCATAAGATATGATTTGTGAGATGATGGTTCGGAGAATGATTCTATTCCAATAAAAACGCTTAGATATGTCGATTTCCTTTACCTTCAAGCCATCCGAAGGCGGCATTCGAAACCAGGCTTTCAAGCCTTTTCGTCGGCTTGAAGGAGGACTCTTCACCGTTCCTTGGGTTTTCGTTTCTCTCCGACCAGCAGCGAGCCCTTTGGAAAACACCACAGCCAGATCATGATCTCTCAACG
>CBFHWY010000020.1:0-38816 GCA_965659675.1 Salibacteraceae bacterium
CATGCTTAATGTCAGCCATACTTCTGCACAAGCGCTCATAGTTCCCATGGAATTGGTTCTCCTCTTCGTTTGATCCCCATCTGTCGATATTATAGATCTCAGCAGAATGCCTAAATACTCTTTCCGTATCCAACTCAAACATCTCTAGCTCACTCAGGTCAGATAAGACCTGACTTGAAACATGTTGCACAAGATCTTCATCGAGGTCAGGTAAAACAGTACGTACGGCGATCTTGATAGCCCCTGAGGATTCAAAGCTTCCGGCATATTTGTGCTTAGAAATACGGGTGATCAATTGACTTATGGTCAAACATTCTGGTAGAATGGAAGAGCGCTCTCCAGCTTCTATCAATGCATGCTTAAATTCACTTACGGCCCGCAAGGAAGGGAAAATGAACAAGGTGTTTAAGGGATCGCTTTCTGATTCCTTAAAGTGATCGGTGAGTGTCTTTAGATAAGAGTATCTCAGAGTTTCCATCCTTTACGGACGAAAGTAAAGAATTCAGACCTGCTTTTCTTATCTCTGAAAACGTTCAATATCTCCGCTCCAAAACTCTTCGACTTGAGATCCTCTTTCGGAATAGCACTTTTCTCTTCGTGATCAATTCGCTTTTGGTTTTCGAGATATTCGTAGGCTTCCGATAATTTATCAGCTTGTTTGATATGGTGTTTGGCTGCCTCTTTCCTGCCTTGTTTTTCAAAGAGAAGTCCGAGGTTGTTATGCGCAATGGCATCCTCTGGATCTATTTTGATACAGGCCTTATAATCTTCTATAGCCCCTTTCAGATCGCCATTGGCATCTCTCACATAGGCCCTGCTGGAGTATCGGAATGGATTCCTGGGATCTAACTCAAGTGCTTTATCCAATTGAAGGAGAGCTTTTTTCTTCTGCTGAAGCTGAAGCAGACATATTGCATACTCGTAATAGACCTGTGCGCTTTGCTGTACTTCCAGCACGGACGCGAAGATCTCAGCACTTTTATGAAAGTCCTTTGCCTCGTATGCCTTTCTAGCTTCTGTTATGGAATCTTCTTTACTCACCTCAATTCAACTGCATTTTGATAGAATTGTTCGATCAATTGCACCACCGCCAGGCCATCCTCACCTGTGGTCATGATCTCCTGCTGACCATTCAATGAAGCTATCACATTCTTAAGGACCTTATCGTGATTCGACATCGAACCTTCATAGTGGCCATAATCATTGGCTGGGCGAGAATGCTCGAGATCTGCAAAGTCCTCCTCCATTCCTGCAACATATTCCAGGCTATTTAAATATTTGCCTCCGATCTTTAAAGTGCAGCGATCACTCAATAAAGTGAGCGAGCCTTCCATATTGTGATCGAAGGCTGTGGTAGAATAAGACAAACTCCCTGTTGCACCATTCTTCATCACAAAGCTGAAATTCGCATTATCTTCAAACTCGAGATAATCTTCATCTCTGCATTTGTTTAAAAACCCATTCACTGCTTCCACCTCACCAAAGAGGTAATAAATGATATCGATAAAGTGGCTAAATTGGGTGAAGAGTGTGCCACCATCCAAAGATCTTGTTCCTCGCCAGGCAGACTGCTGGTAATAATCCGCATTTCTATTCCAATAACAATGAAGGCTGATGTTGTGAATCTTTCCAAGTTTGTTCTGTTCCAACAAATTTTTGAGTCGGGCTATTGGTGGATTATATCGATTCTGCTTGACCACAAAGACCTGCTGATCAAGGGAGCGGGCGAGGTCTATCAATGACTTTGCTTTTGACGAGTCAATATCCATCGGTTTTTCAATGAGTACATGCTTACCTGCTTTTACACACTTCCTGGCAATATCGCAGTGCGTAGCATTAGGAGTGGCTATGATGATCACGTCCGAATTCGTGTTCAGGACTGCCTCTAAGTTTTCACAGGCATCAATCGAGAAGCGCTCAGCAAATGACCTGTTTAATGAAGAATCGAGGTCATAGCAAGCGACCAAAGCTGCATTCTCAATTTCCTTGAGGTGGCCGGCATGACGCTGCGCAATATGTCCACAACCAATAATTGAGAAGTTAATGTGCGATGAATTTGTCATCTTCGCAAAACTAGTTAAAAGGCCCCGTGGAAAGTCAGGACATCCTTATTGTAAGTGTATACTTTCTCTTTTTCCTACTCATAGGAACGGTTATTCAGCTGTTTAAGTCTGGAGATCTTCGATACAAGTACTTTCTTCCAGCGCTGACGCTCAAGTTGATAGGTGGACTTTCATTTGCTTTGATATACAAGTATTATTACGGCTATGGAGACACCTTCGCATACTACAGCAATTCTCTCAAATTAACTGAGATACTTCTTACCAAGCCAGGCAAAGGCCTTGACTTCCTGTTTTATTTCAGTCGGGACGTAGGCTCCTATGTGGCAGGCGAAATGGGTGGAATAAACAGGATCATCAATGGACAAAATACATTTCTAGTCGTGAAATTCGCAGCTGTTGCCAACCTATTAAGTTTCTCAAACTTCATGGCGAGCACTATTATATTCTCGGTGCTCTCATTCAGTGGTATGTGGGTTGGTTATTTGGCAATTTGCAAGAAGTTCAATAAGCCAAAGATGATCCGTTGGGCAGCTATCGCATTCTTCTTTGTTCCATCTGTGTTTTTTTGGGGCTCTGGACTCATGAAAGACTCCATTGTGATCGGCTTTCTGGGCATTCTGATCTATGCGCTCATGCCTATTGGTAATCTGAGATTTCCAGGGATAAAAAGACTCTTACTGATCATTGTTGCCGGATACGTCATTCTTGTCCTAAAGGCATATGTGGTTTTCTGTCTCGTACCAGCGCTAGCCTACTGGCTGTATTTAAAAACAAGGAGCTCAATCAAGAACATCATTTTAAAAGCTGTAGTGGCCCCGTTATTTTTAGCCACCCTTTTCGCCGGGGTGATATTTAGTGTTAGTATTCTGGGAGACTTCACAGATAAGTATAGAGTTGATCAGGTATTGGAAACGGCCAAGATCTATCAGGATTATCACTCTGTAGAAGAGGCTCAGGCTGGTCGAGGCTCAAGCTACACCCTACCAGATTACGGAAATGATATTTTGAATGCGGTCGCAAATATTCCAACGGCTATCAATGTAACCCTGTATCGACCATACCCCTGGGAGATCAGCAGTGCGGTTGTGGCTTTTGCTGCACTTGAGAGCCTTTTGTTATTCTTTTTCAGCATTCACCTGATCTTCAGAAAAGGGCTCTTCAGAATTTATCGCTTCTTACAACAGGAGCCATTTTTATTCTTCATTTTGCTCTTCACACTACTATTCTCCTATGTGATCGGCTTCTCCTCTTATAACTTCGGGGCCCTTGTGAGGTATAAGATTCAGTGTATCCCGCTCTACATCTTCATGCTTTTTGCGATAAAAGAGCTTCTGCCAGACAAGAAACTGGTTAGGAAGGCAACAGGTCGTTATAGAAATCAAGCGTATCCTCAGTCATCCGCTTGATGTTATAGTATTCAACGAGTTTTTTGTGGCCAGCATCACCGTATTGGGTCATGCTCTCTGGATGAGAAAGGAGATCATCGATCGCTGCTGCGTATTGCTCAATTTCATAGGCTGGTATTAACCTTCCATTTATACCGTCTTCAATTCTTTCGTTTAGGCTAGGCACATCGAAAGCAACGATCGGTTTAGAGACAGAAAACGCTTCCAGCACAACTACACCAAAACCTTCGGAAACTGAGGGTACAAGCACTACATCTGAGTTCTTCATGAATTTTCTTGCCTCTGGCGAATAACCCGTGAAAACAACCACGTCCTCAAGCTCAAGCTTTTTGGTCAAACTCTTTAGCGCTTCCTCCTCAGGACCATTACCTACAAAAACCAGGCGAAGTTCAGGGTATTTCAGCTTGAGGATCTTCATCGCATTTAGAGCGTAACGATGCCCTTTAAATGCTGTTAAGCGACCCACCAGAACAAGTTGTTTCTCACCAAAGCGAAATTGCTTTTCCTCCTTCAGGGAATTTGGAAAATTAAAGCCATAGGGAATGAGTTCTAGCTTGTCGGCTGGACAGATATCCAGTCCAGTGTAGAGCTTTTGAAGTCCCTCAGAAATCGCAATGCTCTTATTTACTTGTCGTTCAGCAAAACGGGCCACCTTGAGATAGAAGTTATTCCGCTTGTGTTCAGGGTTAAAGCCGAAGCGGTTGTTATACCATTCCTGATATCCATGTTTGGTAGAAACCAGTTTGAGCCTGGGGTTTAAAATTCGTTTGTAATAGGCCAGCAGAAAATCTGCGTGGATCAAGTGAGTGTGCACCAGGTCATAGTTTGATTCACGAATCAAAAGATGAATCTTTCTGAGCGTACGGACGAACGGAAATCGACTAAAAGCAATGGCGTGGCACGCCACTCCGCTCGCTTCCATCTTCTCTTTGAAGTTATCGTAAACTCCAGGGCTCGACTTTGGATACAAACAGAGGAACTCAATTTCGAGTCCTGCCTCTTTTAAAGCCGGCAAGGCATTCAGGAGATACATTTCGCTACCAGCGATGCCCGTAATATTTTGAACATGAAGGACCTTCAAATCTTGTTCTTTCGGAAGGCGAACATAATAAATTGGCAAATAGCTGTTCGCGCTATTTTGGGCAATTGCCAAAAGTATGGATGAACTCAGCTAAAGAGTAGATGCTTAAGCACTGCCTGGTTTCGTTTTCTGAACAGTTCAGCTAGACCATTTTTTTTAAATGCTTCTTTCAAAAGCCCCATTGCCCGCTTCTTATCCTTTTTCAATACAGCGCTTAAAGCAGCCAGAGAGTAAAAGGAGGCTTCGATAAGTTCCAGGTGGCCTAAGTAGGCATGAGAAAAGTGTTCATCCTGTTTTAGCGTGTGCAGCAATTCATTCATACTCTCCAAAACACGCCCGACAGGTGGAGTTGCCATAGACTGACCTTCGTGCATATTCATTTGAACACTTAGCTTTTTCATTGAAGTCATCTCTACCCTACTCAAAAGTCTGAGCCAAAGGCAAAGGTCTTCACCGATTAAAAGTGTGCTCGAAATGGGAAACTGAACTTCAGAAAAGAGACTTCGCATTACACAAGCCGCTGAAGGTGGAATGAAGTTTTGATAACAAAGCCTTTTCACCAGACCCTGCTTGTTTTTAAGGAAGTGTTCACTCAAGATTTCTTGATCTGCATTGACCTTGCGATAGGGGCAAAAAATAAAGCTTGCAGAGGGTTCTGATCTAATTTGCTCCGAAAGGTTTTGGAGGTGATCTGAAAGAAACTCATCATCTGAATCCAAAAATATCAGATACTCTCCCCTGGCCAAAGATGCTCCGTAGTTCCTGGCCAAATTGCGCTCCTCGTTCTCTTTGTAATGGTATGAGAGACGTTCATCATTAAAGGCACTTACCACGGCTTTTGAGTGATCCGTTCCTCCATCATCCACCACAATACACTCCCAATCACTAAACGCCTGACCAACAACACTATCTAGCGCCCTTTTTAATTGAGCAGCTCGATTGTAAGTAGGAATAACAATTGAAAATGCAGTATTCACCTGATGCCTTGTGGGGGTAAATTAAGTTAATTTTGACGGAAATCCATGTATTCAAAGCTGCTGAACACTTACAAAAGCATCCTTGGCCTCGATCAACGGGAAAGGATTTTAACGCATCGCCGTTTTTTGGGCGATAGGGTTCTTCCGAATCTCTTCATTCTGGGAACGCAAAAAGGAGGTACATCCAGCTTATATGAGTACCTCGTTTCCCACCCTGCCATTTTGAGGTCATATCAAAAAGAAGCTCAATTCTTTAATCGGAGCTTCAGACATGGCATTTGATATTATCGTGCATTCTTTTCAAAGCGAAAGGCTTTCAAAAAAAATCAAACTGAACATGGTAAAGCCTACTGCATTGATGCTAGTCCGGATTACCTCGACTTCCCCGGAGTTCCTGAAAAGTTAAAGTCAGTTAGCCAGGACCCGAAATTTATCGTGCTCTTACGCGAACCTGCTGACCGAGCCTATTCTCATTACCGAATGACGCAACGACTCCATGGAAAATTTGAGTCGCTTAGTTTTATTGAGGCCTTAAGCGCAGAAAGCCAACGCTTAAATGACATCTTTCAACCAGATCTGAGCGACTATGATAAGGCCTTGAAACACTCACTTTATGCCTATCGGGAAAAGGGACTTTACTCAAAGCACCTAAAAAGATGGTTTGAGCACTTTCCAAGAGAGCGATTTCTTATTCTCTACTCAGAGGAATTCTTCTCTGACCCAGAGGGGTCATTATCAAAGTGTTTTGATTTTTTAGAGTTGAACCAGACCCAAATTGAGCGCAGTGGAAAGATCTACAACAAGGGCCAGCACAAAGAAATAGATGAGGATCTAACTGAACTCAGACAAAGCTATAAAGCATCTGTGCATGAATTATCTGACTTACTCGGTGAGAGCCCGCCCTGGTGAACTCTTGAAGAGAGAGATAAAATTCTTACGCATCCACTTGAACTCATCAAAATAAACAAATACGCTGATCGCAATAATTGATGCACCATGAAGTAGGTTCAACACTGCGCGATCTTGATCCAGGATCTCTATCAATGGAGCAAGTACGATCAATACTGCAATCACCAATAAAGCCCTTGTCTTGTTGATGGGAATCTTTATTGAAAGTATTCTATTTGAGGTAAGCGCTGCAAGACCAGACTGAATTAGCTTGGCAACTACCAGCGCCAGTGTGATGGCAATCACAGGAGCAAAAGAGAATTGAAGCCCTTCAATAGCCAGGTAATAAAGCAAAATCGAGCAGAGAAGGATATAGGAAACTAACCGGGTTTTCTTTGAAAAAAAGATGGGCACTGTGAAGAGCATGTAAAACAAATGAGGAATATAAGAGTAGCATAGTAACCAGAGGTAATCAGTGGCTGGAAGATATTGCTCTTCAACAACCCACAACATAAATGGAGAGCTGAATATGATGGCTGCAGCGATCAGCCAAAGTGAGGTAATGAAGAATAAGTCATTCAACCTGGTCATATAGGTCGCATTGTGCTCGCTTTTTCCAGTGAGATATTTGTAAAGCTTTGGGCTGACTGAATTGAATATTGCATAGAGAAATACAGATATAACCCCGGTGATCTGTTTTGAAAGATTGAAAACACCAAGCTCCTCTAGTCCACCAACCTGTTCGACCGCTAACCTATCCAGCTTATTAAATACGATGAGCAGAAAACCGTAGGGAATTAAAGGTAGCCCGTATTTGAGCAATCGGTTCAAGATCTTCGCTGAAATCACTTTTCCATGATTTCTGATCAATAAAACAAGACTGATAATTGTAAATATACTGCCTCCCAGCGCTCTACCCCAGATGTTTCCAGCTGCACCAAGCTTGAGAATGATCACTCCCAGAACGATGAAGAAGAGGTTTAAAAGAAAGAATCCAAGTGCATAACGGGCATATAATTTTGGTTTCTCCTCGTTTCTATAAAAAGCAAGGTTCAATTCATTCAAGACAGTGTTCAGGTTGATCAGCACCACCCAAAATCCGTAGGTCAAATAGTCGAATTTGCCACTCTTGAAGAGAATCCCAAACAAATGATCAGCGAAAGGAAAAAGAGCAAGGGCTACCAAAAGACCACTCAGCAGGGTAAATAAAAAGCTTGTGGAATAGAGTTTACTTAAAAGCTTTGGCTTTTTGAAGTAATCGAAATAGTATCGCGAAAAGGCATAGCGGATCCCAAAAGAAACAATCACGCCAACGAGCCCTGAAAAAACATCTGCAGTTCCGAGTATTCCATACTCAGCAGGCACCATGTAATAAGTATAAATCGGGGCTAGAATAAAGTTGATACCCATCGGCAGAAAACCGAGTATCACATAAATACTTGTATCCTTTAGTAAAACCCTTTTAGACAAGACTCAATAAGCTCAAAGGCCAAAGGTACAATTCAACAAGACCCTTTTTCCAGATTTCAATACTGTTCCCTGATGTATCCCCCTGAAGTCGCCAAGGAATAGACTTCCTTTTTTGGCAGTGAGCTTCACGGGTTCCAGTCTGGCTTCCTCACATAGTTTCTCCATTTCCTGTGGAAAGAAATGTCCATAACGGCCATTCTCACCCCTGGTTTCGAACTCAAGCTGATAGGGGCGTTTCCAGGCGCCATCCAGGTGGCTTCTTCTGTAGTAGATCATTGGGGCGTTTTCTTCATCAACATCGTGTAAGAAAGCAAAAGCCTTAAAACGCTGACGCCAATCATCGAAATGAGCAATATTCGCCTGGTAGCTCGCCCCTTGTTCTAATTTGAAATCTGCCTCTTTTCGGTAAGCCAGAACATTCTCAGAAACATAGGATCTTGCTATTCTCCAAATCTGCTCATTCTGATAGAATGACTTTTCAGTAGCGGGAGCATGCTGATCTATCTTGCCTATCCTCTCATGTCCGCGTTCATGTTTAAAGTAGTCTGGATGATTTTCCTGTTTGATCTTTTGGTAGGCGGCCATCACCTCCTGATACATTTGGTCAGCCTCAGTAGTGGAAAAGAAATCCTCTATCACAATAAAACCATCTCTGTTTATACGATCGATAATATCCCTATCGCGTTCGTCAACTTTTGATGGCTTGTACTTTGAGTACATATATGCGCGCAGTATCCAGTAATACGGAGCGGTCGATCTATACCATGGTCTTTTTTGTATTGCCACTACTTATCCAGTAATTCTGCAAGTCTGCTGATACTATTGCCATCAGCCTTGTACAGGTATTCCGCTTCAAATTTAGCTAAACCCTCTTGAGGTTTTGAATCCGGAAACTCGAGTTCTAAAGGATCGAAGCTTTGGTAGTCAACCACCCTCGCCAAATCAAGGTCTTCCACCCGATTGATAAAATCAGATTCATCAAACATTCTGAAGAGTATACATGGCTTGTAATACACTGCAGGAAGCATGAGCGAAGAAAAGAATCCAAAGACTCCTTTAGCCTTAAAAAGTAAGGGAATCAGATCGGCCTCTTTGATAAAGGTCACTCCATCAAGTCCTTCAAAAAAATCGCTGTTGTAGCTGTAAGGGTGAAGTTTGACCAATAATCTTGCTCCCTTATCTTTCGAAAACTCCCGAAGCGAAGTGTAAAAGTCGATCACCTTTTGTTTTGTTGGACCATAGCCTGGCGAATTCCAATCTTTAATTTCTGCAAAACTCTGGTCGACCAAAAGGAAATAATCTTCCTTTTGAAAGTCCTTATTGGCTTCACAGAAGCTATCCATTTCGGGGTTTCCGAACTCTTTCATCCGCGCTTCGGAAATACCATCTCTTTTCTTGTAAAGCTCTGCATTTGATTTGGTAAACACCCAATATTCCTGAGCTCTTCGGCTTTCTGACTGCAACTCCGAGAAAGCCAAATAGTCGTTTTTCTTTCTTTTTTTACGCTGTAGATCAAACAGTAGCTTGGCCATTGGAAGATTTCCATATCCAACAGAACGCAAATAAAAGTTTATCAAAAAGGATCTCTCCGAGCTACGTGGAGGTGCACTTCCTTCCCCTTCTTCTGCCCTTCTTTGAGCCTGAACCTCCTGAAGTTTGAGGTATTTATCAAAACTATGGAACAAACCGTGCTGAACCACAGCGGTGAACACTTCGCGTTTTCGGGCTACATAATTTAATGCAAGCGTATGTGCCCCGCTGATATCCATAAAGATCAGCTTATCGGGTTTTTGATCATCGAGTATCTCCTGTGCAGAGCTGTAGTCAGACCAATAGATCCTGGGTAGCTCAGTATGCACTTCTGTCTCATCCGCGCTTCTGATGTAGTAAAGAAATGTAAAATCGAATTTGTCTTTTAGCTTCTCAAAAGGGCTGACCCAGGCTTTTCTTTGATAGCCCCAAAAGAGTAGAATGCGCTTCTTTTTGCTCATTTCAGAGATCAGAGTCTTTCAAAAAGTCCAACTTGAAGGCTTCCCCTTTTTCGAGATTGCGATTCACTTTTTTTCCAAGTAGGTCAACAAGGTGTTTAGGGTGTAGACCTTTGGAAGGGCGCACCGAACGCAGGTTCGCCTTTGTGAGCACTTCTCCTTCTTTGATATCCTCGGCCACGTATAATGATCTGGCAAAAAAGCGTGATGATTTAGTTTTTTCATTGAGCTCATAACTCACCTCTCCGAGTGCGGTTTCAGCTTTACGAACCTCCTGAACCAGTTCTCCGAAGGCTTTTGGATCAAGCGAAAAACTGGCATCCGGACCCCCAAGGGATCGGTCTAGAATAAAGTGCTTTTCAATCATCCTTGCGCCTAGTGAAGTAGCCACTACAGCGCTAATATTGTCCATGGTATGATCACTCAAGCCCACTTTCACACCAAACCTGCTTTCCATATCGGCCATTGTGCGCAAGTTGGCAAGAGCTAGTGGGGCAGGATAAGAACTCGTGCACTTTAGGATGGTAATATCATCGTTACCAGCTTCTCTACAGGTCTTGATCGCAAGTTCAATGTCCTCCATTTCTGCAATTCCTGTCGACATGATCATGGATCTACCCTTAGAAGCGGCATAAGCAATGAGCGGAGTATCTGTGATCTCAAATGAAGCGATCTTATAAGCAGGAACATTCAGGTCTTCCAGCAGATCCACTGCAGAATGATCAAATGGTGAGGAGAAACAAATAAGTCCGCATTTCTCTGCCTGCTCAAAAAGTGCTGGGTGCCACTCCCAGGGAGTATGGGCCTCTGCATAAAGATCATAAAGTTTTCTGCCGTCCCAAATGGTATCCTGTTTGATCAGAAAGTCCTCTTTATCGGAATCCAGTGTAATGGTATCCGGACGATAGGTTTGGAGCTTGATCGCGTCGGCTCCGCTATCTGCAGCTGCCTTGATGGTATCTAAAGCAATCTGCTTCTTTCCTCCATGATTTGCCGAAAGCTCGGCAACCATCAATACTTCCTTTCTTCCTTCAAACAAACTCACAACAGACGAATATACTCTTTAAAGACCCTGCCATCCTCTAGTTGGATATCAGCTTCGAACTGATAATTCTCTTTTTCGAAGATATGAATGGAGGCTTCATTTTGTGCCCAGATCTGAGCTCTGAGCTCAATCAGGTCATTTCCTTTAGCATAAAGACTTGCGCAACTCAAGATCATCAAACCGTATCCTCTCCCTCGAAATTCCGGGGCAAGGGCAATAGAAACCAATGCAGTTCGATCACTTTGTTCTAAACGCAAAACACCTAGTTTTTGCTGATCTGGACCAAGAAATACTAAGATGTGATAATGAGGGTCGGATAGCTTTTGTTCAAACCAGGACTGGTGATCTTCAAAAGAAAAAGAGCCCTTGTTCAGTGAATTGTTGCGGGTAGACTTTTCCAATGAAACTTCGTAGATCCATCGGGAATCCTTCTCTTCGGCCTCACGGTATTTAAGCTGACAATTCATAAACTGCTTTTCTGATGCGCTCTGCCTGCTTTCCATCAATCAATAATTTCTGATTCTTTACCATTTCCTCGGCCTTTGACCTCAGCTGATCGAAACAAGATCGAATGTCTGGCCTATCCTGCCTAAGGTCCATCATATATTGTGCAGAGCCCGAACTCACCGCATCATTGGCGAAATTCTGCTGATCATCTCCAAAGATTCCAAGCAGACAGGGTTTACCAATACAGCATAGCTCCAAAAAGAAGGTGCTCGCAGCGCAGATCACAAGATCAACGCCGTCAATAAGTTGGATTAGTGCTTTCGCATCGAGCCCACCAAGCTTCTCTACTTTTCCGTGTTTTTGATGAACATAATTTCCTAAAAGTACGATCTCTTCAACCTCTTCGAGCTGATCGAGTTCTTTTGTAAAATACTCACCCAGATTGTAGGGATCAGTTCCTCCAAACATGACCAAAACTCTTCTAAATGTAGAGTTGGGAGTTTTGGCCTTCACTTTTGCTCTTTGAAGGTATTCGCTTCTGAGCAATGCATAATCTGTTCCTAGCAGCAATCTGGAATCTTCAAAGCTGTAATCCTCAAAATCGACGCTATTACTTTGATTGATATAGATATCTGAAACGACCATCCCAGGGAAATCGTCAATCCTTATCAACTTAAAGCCCAAGCGCTTTAACTCTTCTCTGAAGCTCAATTCAACACCATAGCCATCCGTCACTAAAATATCATGGTCTGGATTAAAATAGCCCATGATCTCAGATATTCCGGGATATTCAACCTGATATTGGAGTGTTTTATTTGGCCATGGACTCATCTCTTTAAATCTTTCATGAACACAAAGCAGGGTATCGAAATCGTGCTCAAGCATCTGCATCATAGCAACGCAGCGATAAAAATGACCGTAGCCCGTTCGACCATTCAATTCAGGAAGAAAAACCAACCTAGTCATTCTTGAGGTTTTCGTGACTGAAAGGCTGATCGTATTTAAGTGCCTTCAGGAGTACCTTTCCAATGAGCTCATCCTGGCTGGTGAATCCATCCACAGAACCACACATCTTATAGGCAATATCGTTTGAGCTAAGCTTCTCGCCCGGATTCATATCCCTTGTTGCTACCGAGATCTTCTGTCGGTTGCGATAGTCTATTTCGGCATCCTTCAATTCAAAAAAACGAGGGTCAAAATCAGGCGATTCAATGTTAAATTCAGCCTTCTCCAGAGATTCGCTAATACTTTTGAATTTATCGACACCCACGGATGCAATATGATCAAAGCGTTCTTCACCTTCATTCAGCGTAAGATGTTTCTCAAAGACCGTTGCTCCTAAAGCTGCTGCCCGCAGATTTGAAGAAACGCCATCCTCGCTGTCATAATGCGAGTGATCAGCGTATCCGATCTTAAGCGAAGGGAAAATGTTTCGCAGCATGCTGATCTTCTCTATTTGCACATCAGCTAGCCTTGTAGGAAAAGCCTGAAAACCGACCATCAAACACCAGAGTTGATCACCGTAGAAGTTCTGCTTCATTTTCATCTCTTCAAGGGTCCGCCCTCCAACTCCAAGAATAAGCGGAATGCCCGTGTTTCTCATGGCTTCATTGAGTGCTTCATCATAGAAACTCACCGAATGTAGATCCAGATAATCGGCATGGAAAGTTCCATCTTCAAGTCGGTCGACACTCTCTAGGTCACATGGCATAAACACGACCTTGAGCCCTTTATGTTTTGTATAGCTGATGATCTCGGCCCATTCTTCAGTATTGAACATGGCTCTTTTAAAATCATCATATCCTGGGTTTGATCGCGCGATGAGGGAGTCGTAGTCAAGCAGCACCTGAAACTTCACCCCATGCGCTCCAGCATCTTTCGCGAGATCGATAAGCGATCTCAGGTAAGGCAAATCACCTTCGTGATGAAAAGCGGTTTCAGCATAGAGAAAATGGCTCATTCAATTACCCTCCCATCTTTTAAGTGAACCTTTGAATCAGGGTCATTTACCGTCCGTTCAATTCCCTTTTTTCCACATTCTGAATTGATCTTCATGAGTTCAGGGTGGTCCTCCATCCATTCGATGATCTTCTCGGTACTCATGGCAAATGCCTCGGGTCCGTTGTCCTGGTAAAAGTGCTTAAATAGTTCGTGATCCTCTGGGTAGTCCAGGGCAAAGCGAAACTCTGGCTTATTCCAGGAAGGCGCTGTCTTTAATTGCTCCACTTGAAAGAGTTCCGTTTTAAGAAAGTAGTATAACCAGTATTCTGTTCTATCGGAAGCTTTCATGTTGATCAGGCGTTCCATTGCCGCAGGCTTTAAACCCGATAAGTATAAGCCAACGGGAAGGTGATGACACTTAATGAGATCTGCACTCGATCTTTTATATTGATCAATAAGGTCGTCGATCAGGTCAAATGGCAAAAGCGGACAGTCAGCAGTCATATTGATCACATAGTCCAGATCATATTCCAGGGCAGCATCGTAGAGTCTTTGAATTACGTCTTGCTCGCTCCCTCTAAAGCATTCTACACCCTCTTCTTTGGCAATGGATTCAAGCGGATCATCCTGTGGATTCACCGAGGTACAGATCACGATCTCATCTAATGATTTGGCTAGTTTCAGTCGCCTGATCATCCAACTGATGTATGGCTTGCCATTGACCTCAAGGAGCAACTTTTTAGGCAGGCGCTCTGATTTGAGTCTTGCTGTGATTAAAAAACCTGTTTTCAATGTGGTGCTATTTGATCGATCAATTCAAGGGAGTGAAGGGCTTCATCGAAGCTACAATTTTCACTTGAGCCCGATTTTATGAATTGTATGAAATCACGCATTTGTTCGATATACATCTCGTGGAGTTCGTTGGCGTCGAACTCGAATATGGTTTCATTGCTACTTTCTGACCACATTCGACCTTCCGAGAAATCAAAATGAAATCGCTCATCATTTAGTTGAACGAAACCTTTGTTGGTGTAAACTGGATTGATAAAATCCAATTGGAAATTCAGCCTTACTCCGTCTTTGGTCTTCAACTCGAACTGCGCAAAGTCCTCTACATCAATTTCCAGATCGGAACGCCGCTCAACCGATGCTTCAAGGAGTTCGCATCTTCCAAACCATTTGATCACAAGATCGAGCTCATGCGATAAGGTTCGAACGACCCCTCCACCTAGCGATTTCTTTGCGCTATACTCCGTTCGATAATCGGCATAGGCATGCCAATTCGGAAGGAAATAGCCCCGCTCGAAATACATGGACTTAAGTTCCTTTTGATGCTTTTTGACAAACTTTTCGAGAAAGGTGTACAGTCCATGAAAGCGCATACAATAAGCTACTCTGATCTGCTTTTGAAATTCTTCCGAAATATCGATGGTTGAAGATGAATACAGTGGTTTTTCAACCAAACAGGGTTTAGCGATAGGATCGAGTTTCTCGAGCGCTTCGAGATGCAATGAGGTTGGACTGGCAATGATATAAGCGTCCAGGTCGAGTTCAAGAAACTCATCCCAGGAATCTATATCCTTTACTCCTTGTTTTGATTTTGTGAGCGAACCCCTCCTGCTTCTTAGCGCGTAGATCTCCACAATACCTAAATGTTGCAAGCAATCCACATGCCTTCTACCGATCGAACCCAATCCTATGATGCCTATTCTCATCGCAAACCCAAACTTATACATTCTACGATATGCAAGCTTTGATGCTTAGGGATAGCTAGCTCTTTCGTTTTCACTTGTTTGATGAAGGCTTTCAGACTGTTTTTAAAGGCATTAAAGCTGTCTATAAATACAAATTCCTGTTCCTCTTTTTTAGTCTTGAGTAAGATTGAAATATTGGAAGGAGTTTCACCAGTAGCCGTGAATTTATAACGTGTCCCACTCCTTTTGAGCATGATTAAACTAGTCTGATCAGCCTCATGTGCAACATGGTAACTTTCAATCTCTGACCAGTCGCTCAATAGGTTAAAACTGGGCTCCAAAATATGAGTTGAATAGGTATTCCAGTACTTTGGTGTTCTGGCCTCCAGTTCAATGATCTCATTCACTCGTAATTGGATCTTTGACCTTTGAAACTCCTCCGCAAATCTCAATGAGCTGCATGTGAATATTTGAAGTGGATCTCGTGCGATCTCGATCATTTGTTGAGCATCCTCCAAATTGAGCGCAAAGGGTTTATCTATAAAAATTGGCAAGCCTTCTTCGAGAAATGGGCGGGCCATATTAAGATGATTTTCCCCATCATCACGGGCTAGAAGTACGGCATCTACGGACCCGATCATATCGACGATCTCCTTGCTGACATTTGGAATGTTGGCAGCACTGGCGATCTTATTTGAAAGCTCAATATCCTGAGTCCAGATATGCGTCACCTCAGCAAGATGACAGAGAAAGTCTGATGGAAATCTCTGTTCAGAAAGGTACTGAGAAATTACTGGAAACTCACAGGCTTTCATCGCCTCCTCATCATAGCCATTAAAAATAGCCGACCAGGAATAAGGATGACCATTTCCCTCACTCATGCCGATCACACCAAGCCTTAGCTTTTCCATAATGATGGATTTATGATACGTTCGTCATCTTCTTTCATGAAATCAAAGGCTTCAAGACCAGCAGGGTCAACATTCTTAAGCTCATCAATGAGCTCGGTGAGTTGTGAACTGATGTTGACACCTATCACAAGATGATCGATCCACGACTTTGACAGGACAAAAGCCAAACAAGCGCCGATCACAGAGAGCCCAAGTTCCTCCCTTAACGCATGAAACCTCCGATGTTTTTCTTGAATTGCCTTAAAATGTGATCCGAGTTCATCCGCGCTCAAGAACATCAGTCCCTGCAAAAAAACACTTCTAACATGAAGTTGGATACTATGCTTCTGGATCATATCAAGGCTAAACTCGAAACGTCTATCGTACAAATTATAGGGAACCTGTATGATGTTTGGGATGTTTCCATCCTCAACGGCAATGCGCAACTGCTCCGGTTTATACAATGAAAACCCGATAGAATCAACCTTTCCAGAGTCACGAAGCGCTTCGAGTGCTTCCCAAATTGGCCTGTCATTCAAATAGTCTTCGAAGGAGTGAAGCATCAAGCCAGAGAGCTTCTTAACCTGAAGCTTATTCAGACTTTCATCGAGCGCCGATGCTAGTTCATGCGAACGGATTCCTGGTTTGAGCTTTGAAATGAAGTTAAAGTTAGCCCTGGTGGTTTTGCCGAGTCTTTCTTCTGCTGAGCCATAGGCAGCAGCGGTATCTATGAACTGAATTCCAGCCTGATGAGCCTTTTCCAGAATTGCACTCAACTCATTTTCATCTGGGCTTCCAAGTTCGTTTGATATGCCATAATGCATACCAAATTGCACGCTGCCAAGTATGAGCTTATGTGTGAGCGGATGATCATGCATCCACCTGAAAGCTTGGGTCTATCTGTTCTCTGATCAAGTCTCTGATCTGCTCTACACTCAACCAGCGATCATTGGTACCCGAGTTATAGGCAAATCCTGATTCAACTCTTTTCACTTTGTTCTTGTTCACATACTCTTCCAGGCTATATCTGAAGGTTTGTGGAACAATAGCATAATACTCGCCAAAATCAACGGTATTATAACTATCTGAAGTGGTGATCATTTCTTCGTGAATCTTTTCCCCAGGTCTGACCCCAATGACCGGATGTTCACATTCCGGACCGATAGCTTCAGCGAGTTCAGTGATCTTGTAGGATGGAATCTTAGGAACAAAGATCTCCCCGCCCCAGGCGTTTTCCAGAGCATAAAGTACTAGATCAACTCCTTCTTCCAGAGTAATATTGAATCGCGTCATTTCCGGATCGGTAATCGGTAATACGCCATCTTTTCGCTTGTTTAAAAAGAAAGGAATGACTGAACCCCTTGAACCCATCACGTTGCCGTAACGCACAACAGAGAAACGAAGATCTCTGAATCCTCGAATATTATTCGCTGCTACAAAAAGTTTATCGGAGCATAATTTGGTGGCTCCATACAAGTTGATCGGCGCAGCTGCTTTATCCGTGCTTAATGCCACTACCCTTTCTACATTGGTATCCAGGGCAGCTTCTATGATGTTCTCAGCTCCGAGCACATTGGTCTTCACAAATTCCATTGGGTTATACTCCGCCGCTGGAACTTGTTTGAGCGCAGCTGCATGGATAACAATATCCACTTCCTCAAATGCCCTTTTCAATCGATCCCGATCCCGAACATCTCCGATGAAATAACGAATGGCAGGATAGTCTTTTTGATTGATCTCCTGACTCATTTCAAACTGCTTTAGCTCATCTCTCGAGTAAACAATAAGTTTCCTGAGATCCTTGTGCTCTTTAAGTATTCTTCGAATGAAGGCCTTCCCAAATGAGCCGGTTCCTCCAGTTACCAATAAGCTTTTTCCTTTTAGATCCATTGTATACGCTATGCAACAAAGAAAGCAAGTTCAGTGAAGTTAATTTATCTCAGCTTGAGAAGATTCGTCAAAATAACCGTTAATAAGTACGAAATGAGAGAAGCTCTATTTGATTTTTATAGCCTGTCATAAGTGCTACATTTGTTGTATACACATAGCAAAAATGTCAGCAGAGATATTTAAACTTATACAAGAAGAGGAAGTCCGTCAAAGAGAGGGTCTTGAACTTATAGCCTCAGAAAATTACTGCTCTGAGAATGTCATGAAGGCAGCGGGATCAGTGCTTACCAATAAATACGCTGAGGGACTTCCGGGCAAGCGCTATTACGGCGGATGCGAGGTGGTTGACAAGGTGGAAAACTACACCAGAGATAAACTCAAAGAGCTGTTTAATGCAGAATGGGTCAATGTTCAACCACACTCTGGTTCTCAGGCAAATGCGGCTGTTATGCTTGCCCTGCTCAAGCCGGGCGACAACATCCTTGGATTTGACCTTTCTCATGGCGGACATCTGAGTCATGGATCTCCTGTTAACTTTTCTGGTAAGACCTACCATGCCCATTTCTATGGGGTTGAAAAGGACAGCGGACTTATCGACATGGACAAGGTTCACCAAATGGCACGTGAGGTAAAGCCAAAATTGCTGATTTGTGGTGCATCTGCCTATTCAAGAGATTGGGACTATGAAAGGTTTAGAGAAATTGCCGATGAAGTGGATGCATTGTTGCTCGCTGACATAGCACATCCTGCAGGTTTGATAGCAAAAGGCATTTTGAATGATCCCCTACCCCATTGTCATTTTGTGACGAGCACGACACATAAAACGCTCAGAGGTCCGCGTGGTGGTATTATCATGATGGGTGAAGATTTTGACAATCCATTTGGGATCAAACTGAAGAATGGGGAGCTTAGAAAGATGTCATCACTGATGGATGCAGCGGTTTTCCCTGGTACCCAAGGTGGTCCTTTAGAACACATCATTGCCGCAAAAGGGGTGGCTTTTGAAGAGGCCCTGAGCGATGAGTTTGTGAATTACACTATTCAGGTGATCAAAAACGCGAAAGCCATGGCCAAAGCCTTTGTTGACAGAGATTATGGTCTCATCTCAGGCGGCAGCGACAATCACCTGATGCTGATCGATCTCAGAAATAAGAATATCACAGGAAAAGACGCTGAAAATGCTCTGGTACAGGCACACATTACAGTGAATAAGAACATGGTTCCCTTTGACGATAAGAGTCCTTTTGTAACTTCGGGAATCAGAGTGGGAACAGCTGCAATTACTACTCGAGGTTTAGTAGAGGCTGACATGGAAAAAGTGGTAGAGCTGATCGACCGTGTGATAAATAAACCAGACAGTGAGCAATTGCTGAAAGAAGTCAAAGAAGAAGTTAAAAACTGGATGAGCGATTATCCGTTATTTAAAATTTGAGAAAAGAAAGTATGGAAATAAGAGCAAATGATATCAATAGAAAGTCATGGTTAGAAATTCCTGAGGGAAGTGATTTCCCCATTCAGAATTTGCCTTTTGGTATAGCAAAGACCTCCTCAAGAGAGGCAAGGGTTGTTGTTGCTTTAGGAGATCAAGCGATCGACATGCATGCACTGCAAGATCTGGGTTATTTCAAGGATCTGTCTTTCGAGGAATCAGATTTTCTTACCGACAGCTTAAATAGCATGATGTCGAAGGGGAAAATGGAAGTCCGCGAACTGAGAAATAGGATCTCTGACCTTTTTGAGGAAAACAACACAGAGCTCAAAGATTCGGCCGATCGATCCTCTATTCTGATCGATCAGGAGGAATTAGACATGATGATGCCAGTGCAGGTAAGAGACTATACTGACTTCTACTCAAGCAAAGAACATGCGACCAATGTGGGGACCATGTTCAGGGATCCAGATAATGCACTTCTCCCAAACTGGCTTCACCTTCCGGTAGGATATCACGGAAGAGCCTCTTCTATCGTAGCATCAGGGGTTCCGATAAAAAGACCAAAAGGGCAGCAAAAACCAGATGACGGACCTCCAGTCTTTGGCCCTTCAAAGCTGCTCGATTTTGAGCTTGAAATGGCCTTCGTGACCTTTGAGGGTAAAAAGCTAGGTGAGAGTATCTCTGTAGAGGAAGCTGAGGATCACATCTTCGGACTTTGTTTGTTCAATGATTGGAGCGCCAGAGATATCCAGAAATGGGAATATGTGCCACTCGGACCATTCTTAGCTAAGAACTTCGCTTCTAGTGTTTCGCCATGGATAGTGACACTTGATGCTTTGGAACCTTTCAGAACAGAGGGTCCTAAACAAGACCCAGCGGTGCTTCCCTACCTCAAATACGAAGGCAAAAAGAACTATGATATTGATCTTGAGGTTTTCATTCAACCTGAAGGTGGCAATGCCAACCGGGTTTGTAAATCGAACTTCAAATACATGTATTGGAACATGTGTCAGCAGTTGGCCCACCACAGCGTGAACGGCTGTAATATCGGGCTTGCTGATATGATGGCTTCTGGAACGATCAGTGGCCCAGAACCGAGTTCGTATGGTAGTATGCTTGAGTTGAGTTGGAGAGGAAGTAAGCCACTTAAACTGGATGATGGCACCGAACGCAAGTTCATTCAGGATGGAGATACTGTTATCATGAGAGCTCATGCAGAAAAAGCGGGCTTGAGAATTGGTTTTGGCGAAGTAAACTCAAAGGTTTTGCCGGCTGACTAACATGACAAGCAATCCAAATATCACATGGACTCCTGAGTATGAAAAGCGCATGCTCACTAGAGCCTACAGGTCTTTGCTCAAGGCGGGGAAACGTGAATTGGATACTGCCGATCAGGTACTGATCAGAAAGGCGCTGGATACGGCTATTGAAGCCCACAGCAATACCAGAAGAAAATCTGGTGAGCCTTATATCTTTCATCCCATCGCTGTTGCCCATATTGTTTCCGAGGAGATCGGTTTGGGAACAACAGCTGTTGTAGCGGCGCTCTTACATGATGTAGTTGAGGATACCGATCTTACCAATAATGACATGGAGTTGCTCTTTGGATCCAAGGTAGCACAGATCATTGAAGGTCTTACCAAGATCTCTGAGGTATCGGGAATGAGCCGCTCATTACAGGCTGAGAATTTCAGGAAAATACTGGTAACCCTTTCAGATGATGTACGGGTCATCCTGATCAAGATCGCCGACCGACTTCACAACATGCGGACCCTGGAATCCATGGCTGCACGAAAACAGAAGAAGGTCGCCAGTGAGACCCTATACCTCTATGCTCCACTTGCACATAGATTGGGTTTGTATGCGATCAAAACCGAGCTTGAGGATCTCAGTTTAAAATACCTTGAACCTGAGATCTATTCAGAGATCGAACAAAAATTGAGGAAAACCAAGGCAGTTAGGACACGCTTCATAAACTCCTTTAAGCTTCCCATTGTCAGAACCCTCGACGAACAAGGTTTTAAATACGAAGTTCAGGGAAGAACAAAAAGCATCTATTCCATTTGGAAGAAAATGCAAACCAAGAATATTCCTTTTGAAGAAGTTTATGATGTATTCGCCATTCGTATCATTCTTGAGATCGAAATAGAAGAAGAAAAGAAAGCCTGTTGGAGTGTGTATTCCGTGGTTACCGACTATTATCGGCCTAACCCTGACAGACTCCGAGACTGGATCACGACTCCCAAAAGCAACGGATATGAATCTTTGCATACCACCGTGATGAGTCCGAGTGGAAAGTGGGTTGAGGTACAGATCCGCACCCGAAGAATGGATGAGATCGCCGAAAAAGGCCTGGCTGCGCATTGGAAGTATAAAGAAAGTTTTGGTGAAAGCAATATCGATCTATGGCTGAATAAGATCCGGGATCTTCTCGAGAATCCCACCCATGATGCGGTGGAATACATTGACGATTTTAAACTGGACCTTTTCAGTGATGAGATCTTCGTATTCACCCCACAGGGGGAGGTTAAAACTATGCGGAAGAATGCTACGGCGCTGGACTTTGCTTTTGAGATTCACACTCAAATTGGCGCGAGATGTTTAGGCGCGAAGGTCAACAAGAAACTCGTACCACTGAGCTACAAGCTAAAAAGTGGAGATCAGGTTGAGATCATCACTTCCAAAAAACAGAAACCCAAAGAGGATTGGCTAAAGTTTGTGATCACAGCCAAGGCGAGAAGTAAGATCAAATCTCTTCTAAAGGATGAAAAAAGGAAACTTGCTGAATACGGGAAGCTCAAGCTAAATAAACGTCTAAAAGCACTGGAGTTGAAGCAAAATTCTCAAAATGTCAAATCGGTAATGAGCTACTTTAAGGCTCCCAACCCTCTGGAATTACACTATGGCATCGAGAAAGGAAAATATGATCTCAAGCGTTTAAAGAATCTCAAATCTCAAAAAGGTCTGATCACCTATACCCCAAGAAAAAAGAAGAAGAGTAAGAGCATTGAGCAGATCGTAACCAACCTTCGAGGAAAAGCCGATCTTTTGGTTCTTGGTGAGGACATGAAGAACATTGAGTATCAGCTGGCTCAGTGCTGTAATCCGATCCCTGGGGATGATGTTTTTGGCTTTGTGACCGTGAATAAAGGCATTACCATTCATAGGATCTCCTGTCCAAATGCTCTTTCCATGCTCTCAAATTATGCTTACCGTGTGGTACAGGCCAAGTGGATGAATCAGGAGTCACTTGCATTTCTGGTAGGAATCCAGATCATCGGTATCGATCATGTTGGGCTGGTAAACGATGTCACCAAGATCATTTCGGAAGAGTTGAACGTAAATATGCGTTCGCTTAATTTCGACAGTAATGATGGTATCTTTGAAGGCACCATCATGGCTTTTGTGAATGATGTGAATCACCTTACCGATCTGATCGAAAAACTGAAGAATGTGGAAGGTGTTACTCGAGTGCATCGTATCGATCCAAATAAAGAAGAATGAGTTCAGCAACACCTGAATTAGTAACTGAGATCTTTTCTGCCTTTCTGCAACAGAATGGTCACCGCCGAACGCCAGAACGTTTTGCTATACTCGATGAAGTATATTCTATTGATGAACATTTTGATGTTGAATCGCTCTACAACAAAATGAAGCAGAAGAATTATCGGGTTAGTCGCGCTACGCTGTACAATACGATAGACCTCTTGATAGCCTGTAACCTCATCAGAAAACACCAGTTTGGCCAAAATATGGCTCAATACGAAAAGAGCCACGGAAGAAAACAACATGATCACATCATTTGCACCGACTGTGGTAAGGTCCTTGAATTTTGCGACCCAAGGGTACAACAGATAAAAAGCACACTGGAAAAGCATCTTGGTGTGGAAATATTGCATCATTCCTTGAATTTTTACGCGAATTGCAAGGATAAATGCGGGGAAAACTAAATTTGCGCCTCTTTTGAAAAAGAATCACATGAAAGTTGATGTTCTGCTTGGATTGCAATGGGGAGATGAAGGGAAAGGAAAGATCGTGGATGTCCTTACCCCAAAATACGATATCATCGCCCGCTTTCAGGGAGGTCCCAATGCAGGACACACCCTGGAATTCAATAATATTAAACATGTCCTTCACACCATTCCCTCTGGAATTTTCAGGGAGAAAGCCATCAACATCATTGGAAACGGGGTTGTTGTGGATCCAGCAGTACTCCAAAAAGAACTGGAGGCCCTGGAAAAATACGATGTAGATTATTCTGAAACGCTTCTACTTTCAAAGAAGGCTCACATCATTTTACCTACTCACTGCTTGTTGGATGCTGCCTCTGAGCGGGCAAAAGGAAAAGACAAGATCGGTTCAACCCTGAGGGGAATTGGTCCTACCTATATGGACAAAACAGGCCGAAATGGTTTGCGCATCGGAGATGTGCTTTCATCAGATTTTAAGTCGAAGTACCAGAAATTGAAGAATAAACACCTCGAGCTTCTCTCACATTTCGATATGCCACTTGATGATCTTGAAGCAAAGGAAGAAGCCTGGTTTAGAGGTATCGAGAAGATCCGGTCACTTAAATTGATCGATTCTGAGCACTTTCTTAATGAAGAACTGATAAAAGAAAAGAAGATCCTTGCCGAAGGTGCACAGGGCTCTCTTTTAGACATTGACTTTGGATCATATCCTTTTGTGACCTCAAGCAATACAGTTTGCGCTGGTGCTTGCACTGGACTGGGAATTGCTCCCAATAGGATCGGGGATGTATTTGGTATCTTCAAAGCCTACTGCACAAGAGTTGGAAGTGGCCCCTTCCCTACTGAATTGTTCGATCAGGATGGTGAGATCCTGGCTAAAGAAGGAAATGAGTTCGGTGCTACTACAGGTCGCCCGAGAAGATGCGGATGGTTGGACCTGCCTGCATTGAGATATGCATGTAATATTAACGGCGTTACTCAGCTCATTATGATGAAAGCGGATGTCTTAAGTCATGTCGATAAGATCAAGGTATGTACCCACTATAAGATCGGAGACAAGGTCATTGATTATATGCCTTATGAAGTCAATGATGTGGAAATCGAGCCCGTTTACGAAGAGTTGAAGGTTTGGGACGAGGACCTCACGTCAATGAATGATTATGACGAGCTTCCAGCATCGCTTAAAGACTATGTAAACTATATCGAAGAGATGATCGGAATACCCATCAAGATCGTTTCGGTTGGACCAAATAGAGACCAGACGCTTGAGCGTTCTTAATTTTTAGCGCGATATTTGCAGACGGATCGCGCAATGAGGTATTTCCTTTCATTTTTATTCAGTCTTATTGCTTTATCAGGCTTTACCCAAAGCAAGATAGAGATCGTCAATGCCGATGACCTCATCTTTGATAACAGTTCAGGCATCGAGGCCAAAAGATTGGTAGGGAATGTGGTGATGAAACACGAAAACACCATGATGTATTGCGATAGCGCTTACCTCTACGATGACAATAATTCTCTGGATGCATATAGCAATGTGAAGATCCTGGAAGGAGATAGCATAGAGATGACCGGGAACTTTCTTCGCTATGAAGGTGCCGCGAAGCTGGCCTATTTTAAGGGGGATGTTGAGTTAAAACACAAAGATCTGCAGCTTCTAACTCCTTCCTTTACTTACGACCGCAATTCAAATTATGGTTTTTACACTCAGGGTGGAATCATTTATACCAACGAAAAAAAAGACACGCTAACGAGTAAAAAAGGATATTACTACTCTGACCTATCTGAAGCGCGTTTTAGAGACAGCGTGGTACTTCGTTCAACTTCCTATCAGCTTTTTAGCGATACCCTCCACTATAATTCCAATACTGAAAGAAGCAGCTTCTATGGGCCTACGAGAATTCAGGATGAGTCTCAGGTCATTCTATGTGAGAGAGGCTGGACAAACAGCCTTAGCCAGCGATCAGAATTCAGTAAAAATGCTGTGATCTACAGCGAGAACAATGAACTCAGAGGAGATACCATACAATTTGACCAGGAAGCTTCACTGGGCATCGCTTATGGAAATGTATTTATGGCCGACACTGCTGAAAACTACTTTGTGAGAGGGAATTATGGCTGGCACTCCAAAAAGGATAGTTTATCCATCATTACCGATGAAGCGGAATACATACAGGTTGAAGACGGCGACAGTTTATTTCTCCACGGTGATAGCCTTATCGCTAGTTACGACACTGCGAGAAAGAGGTTGATCAAGGTATTTCATGAAGTAGCTTTTTTTAGAGACGATATGCAAGGTCGTTGCGACTCTCTCATTATGAGCGATAGCGACTCTTCCATTCACATGTACCATGAACCGATCTTATGGTCTGAAGCGAATCAGATCACAGGTGAATATATACAGCTGCTCAGAAGTAAGTCAAAGATCGAAAGGATGTTCATCAAGGATGATGCTTTTATATGTAGCGAAGCTGAAGAGGGAAAGTACAATCAGATCAAGGGTAAAAATATGGAGGCCTTTTTTGAAAAGAATAAACTTCGCAAAGTGATGGTATTTGAGAACCCGAAGACCCTCTATTATGTAGAGGAAAGCGATTCTTCCTATATGGGGCTGAACAGTGCTACCTCAGAGAATAAACTGGCCATTTATCTGGATAGCAACAAAGTTGAGCAACTTGTTTTCTATGACAAACCCGGTGGTTTAACCTCTCCTATGGATGATGTGAATGAATCCAACTCAAAACTCAAAGGTTTTATATGGCTCAACGCGATCCGACCAAAAAGAAGAGCAGACATATTTCTAGACGTAAAAGACTCAAATTCAGCGGATTTCCAAGAAATGTGACCAAAGTTTTATTCTTTTCAATATGAAAAGCTTCATTTTGTATAAGTGCGATGAGAGTGAATAAGTATTCTTCCCTGGTTTTTACGCTTCTTTTTGGGCTTTGCCTGAGCCTGACGAACCATAGTGCATCTGCACAATATTGGGCTAAAGGAACTGTTTTCCTTGACCGAAATTCAGATGCTTCCCTGGATCGTTTCGATTTCCCGCAGCCAGCGGTGAGGGTGAATATCTACAGAGACCTGGATTCCGATGGCGTAATTGACGGTGTGGATACTCTTGTAGCCACTGGAATAACCAATGGAGATGGTAATTATGAGATTAGGATTCCAGAAGGAAAACTTCTTAATATCAGAGTTTCGAACAACAACGATGATGCTGAAGAAGAGATTGATGACGGTTCAATGGACAGAAACAGTACCGACCTTGAGCTTACTGAGGACGGCGGGGATAACCAGCTGGTTGGGATAAGGTTTAGAAATGTCCCTTTGGTCAACTCTGAAACCATCAATCAGGCTTATATAACATTTACCGTTGACGAAACCAACAGCGGTGCCACCAATATAACTTTTGAAGGGCAGGACACCGACAATTCCAACGCCTTTAACAATAGTGCGAATGATATTTCGTCCAGAACAAGGACCACTGCTGATGTCGACTGGAGCAATATCCCCGCATGGACAGCTTCAAGACAGAAACAAGTAAGCCCAGACCTGACCTCGATAGTAGACGAGGTAATCACAAGAGGAGGTTGGACCTCGGGCAATGCACTTACTTTTATTATTTCGGGATCTGGAGAAAGAACAGCAGAATCTCACGATGGCAGTAATGCTAACGGTGGACTATGGTTCATCTACCACAAATTTTATTGCGCAGGTAAATACGGCTGACCTTTCAACGGGTGCAACGCTCACCACCGCATCAACACTTTCATTCAATTTCACGCTACCCGGGGATACAGTGGATAGCTTAAACTTTGGTTATGATGGTGAAGCTGTGGGTTGTTTTGCAGTTGCTGATGGAGGTAATATCCTTTACCAGATCAATCGCTTCTCATATTTAGACAGCATCATCGCTGGAGTAGAAGTACCCAATATTGAAGCGATGACTTTTGACAGGAGTCGCGTTGATATCCTGGGTGCGAATGCAAACCGATTAGGGATCATTGATAAAGTCACTGGTGGCTTTGATGAAAGAGTAAGCACTTTTGGAACCGGTGGAGGTGCCGCAGGAAACATCACACTCAGTGATGTAGATGCCATAGGAATGGAGGCAACACAGGATACATTATGGGCAGTATATCAAACGCGTCTTTTTGTGGCTAATTCAACAACTGGAGCTCATGTTCCAAACTACTTTGGAACTAACATTGACTACATTACGGTTACTGGAACAGGGGGGAATATTGATGATGTAGCTGTAGATCCTACTACAGGCACGTTATATGCTACTCAGGCCACTACGCTGTACACCATCAACACTACCACTGGCGCAGCTACTTCAGTAGGAGCCATGGGAGTTTCCGATATGGAAGGGATGACCTTTTCTGAAGATGGAGTGCTATATGGGACCACCGGAACGGGCGCTGGAGCAAGCAGTAACTCTTTTTTCAGCATCAATAAAGCCACAGGTGCGGCAACTTTGAGAACCACTTTTAGTGGAGAGGGTACTGACTTCGAATCATGTGAATGCCTTGGCGGTTCAACCCTTGGAGGAATTCTTCCGATTTACATGACCCGATTTGATGTTAATGTTCATGACGATCATATTGATATCAATTGGACTGCTTATGACGATGTTCTGTCAACATATATAATTGAGCGGAGAAACAATGAGGGTGATTTCCTTGAACTCGCTGAGTTTGATTCGGGCTTTAACGGCAAAGAAAACAGCTACGAATATGAGGATGTTGAAGCCAGAAATGGTGTGAATTACTACAGGATCAAAAAAATAGATCAACAAGGTAATACTGATTATTCAGTAGTAAAAGCAGCGAGAATCAATGAAGAACGCATTGATCAGATTCCGTTTGAAGTATATCCAAACCCTTCGAAGGGTCTCTTTAAATTCAACAGAAGTATTGACTTTAAGCTTTATGATGCTCAGGGTCGATTCATCAAAGCGTTCAACACTCAGGAATTAGACCTGACAGGTTCAAAACCGGGATTTTATTTCCTTGAAGGAAGTTCGGAAAGGATTAATAAGATCCTGATCATTCGATAAACCTGGCGTGCCATGAATCGGCCACCGTGGTTTCCCATGATTCTTTCAGGCTCTTCTTATCTTCAACTAAATTATTGAATACCGTAGTACTCTTATCTATGGCACCCTCCTGTGCTAGCTTCGACAGGTCGTTCAAATGCGCGTCTTTCAGGCTATCTTCTGACTTATAGACTACCTGCATCCTATCGCGAAATGACAGTTGCAGTTTCTCTTCGAAGGCCGCGATCAGATTCATCAGTTTGTCTATACTACAACCCGTTGCCCCCGCTTGCTCTTCATCCAAATAGATCACCAGGAAACGCTCATACCTTATCTCATAAGTCGCGAAAAGGCTTTTTCCATGAGCTGCCCAGGAAGGAAGAAATAGTTTCAAATTTGATGCTATAAAATCAATCTCATCGCCATTGAGCATCCGATTTGACTGAAAAACCCAAACTCTGCTCTTTTCAGGCATTGTTTCTACCGATGGAATAGTTTGAGTCTCTATCATAGGTCTGCTGCTTCTGCGATCAACTCGGCAAGATCTTTCACTTCAATACTATCCTCCTGCTCAAAATGCTTCACCCCGTCGGTCATCATCGTATTACAAAAAGGGCAACCAGCGGCCACAATATCGGCTTTGGTCTCCAGCACATCCTCTGTTCTTTCAATGTTGACCTCCTTATTGCCTTTTTCAGCCTCTTTGAACATCTGAGCACCTCCTGCACCGCAACAGAGTCCGTTCGACTTGCAGCGCTTCATTTCACGCAGCTCAGCATCTAGTTTCTCTAAGACTGCACGTGGTGCTTCATATTCTCCATTGGCTCTGCCCAAATAGCAAGGATCATGGAAGGTGATCTTTTTACCCTTGAACTTTCCTCCCTCTACTTTGATCTTACCCTCTTCCAAAAGTCTTTGAAGAAACTGACTATGGTGCATCACCTCGTATTTTCCCCCAAGCTCAGGGTATTCATTCTTAATGGTGTTGAAGCAATGCGGACAGGTTGTGACAACTCTGGTCACTTCATAGGCATTCATCACCTGGATGTTCTGCATAGCTTGCATCTGAAAGAGAAATTCATTTCCAGCTCTTTTTGCCGGGTCTCCAGTGCAGCCTTCTTCCGTACCAAGCACAGCGAAACTCACCTCAGCCTTGTTCAAAAGCTTTGCAAAAGCCTTGGTGATCTTCTTTGCACGATCGTCAAAACTGCCAGCACATCCAACCCAGAACAGCACCTCAGGCTTTTGTCCTGATGCTGTCATTTCAGCCATTGTTGGTACTTTTAGTTGTTCCATAGTTAATCTTTAAAGACCTGAACCGTCGCTTCTTTATCGATCAGGTCGGTGAATTTTCCTGCAAAACGAGTAGCTCTCACAATATGGTTGTCGATCCAGTGATAATTTCCTCCTCGAGGTTTGCCAAAAAGAGTCCCGTGATATTTGAAACCATGCTTTTCCAGCCATTGTTCAGTATAATCACGATGCTCTTCAGTACGAGATGTAAAGAAGGTAATGATATGTCCTTCATCAAACCATTTATTCAGGATCTTCAGCGCATCAGGATATACTTCCGCCGTGAGCATGCGCTCAGGTTCCTCATTTGGGATATCCTCGCAGATCGTACCATCAATATCGATCAGAAAGTTCTTAGTCTCCTCTTCAAGAACAGGCGAAACGGCCTTACCATCAACGATCTTCTTTTTTAGATCACTCATCATTCACTGGCCCAATTCATTCGGTCGGCCTGAGCAAATTGCCAGGGAGCTCCGTTGTTTTCAATATTGGAGAACATTCCGTTGAGTTCGGTTGGCGCAGCAGATTCTTCCATTACCAGATATCTGCGTAGATCCACAATAATCGATAAGGGATCTATGTTGACCGGACAAGCCTCAACACATGCATTGCAGGTTGTACAGGCCCAAAGTTCTTCTGCTTTGATGTAGTAGTGAACAAGAGATTTTCCGTCATCTTTGAACTCACCATGCTCACGAACATTCTTTCCTACCTCCTCCAGTCTGTCGCGAGTATCCATCATGATCTTTCTGGGAGAGAGAAGTTTACCCGTTTGATTGGCTGGACATTCAGCTGTGCAACGCCCGCACTCTGTGCATGAATAGGCGTTCATCAACTGAACCCAGTTCAGGTCGGTTACATCTTTAGCTCCAAATCGATCTGGTGGAGCCTGATCTGCATCAGGAGCAGGAGCGGCAAATGGGTCGGCATTGGGATCCATCATCAACTCCACTTCCTTCTTTACCGAGGCTAAGTTGGTGAAGCTCCCTTTTTCTTCCAACTTGGAATACCAGGTATTTGGAAAAGCCAAAATGATGTGAAAGTGTTTTGAATAAGGCAAGTAGTTCAAGAATCCAAAGATCCCAATGATATGTAGCCACCATGCAACGCGCTCTACGGTGGCAATATCTTCTGGTGATTTTGGCATAAACCCAGTCAACCATGCGCTTAACCAGAAATAACTATCCTGCATATCTGCAGCATTGTATTTGCTCAAGCCCATTGAAGCCAGCGCATCGGCTGGAAAGCGCATTAGAATGCTATCTGCCGCATTCATCACCAGGAAGGCCATCATTAGTAGGATCTCAAATATGAGAATGTAGTTAGCATCAGCCGTAGGCCATCCTTTCATCTCGGGTTTAAAGAAGCGTCCGATCTTGGTGATGTTCCTTCTGGCCAGAAATACAACACAGGAAATAAGCACAAGCAAAGCGAGAAACTCAAAGAAGTTGATGAAAGGAACATAAAGGTCTCCAAGTAGAGGAGCAAACACGCGATGCGTTCCAAGCAATCCATCTAGCAAAATCTCCAGTATCTCAATATTGATGATCACAAATCCTACATAGATGAAAATATGCATGAGGCCAGCCACTGGTCGATTCACCATCTTACCCTGACCAAGTGCTACCCTGGCCATCACTTTCCAACGATCCGACTTTCGGTCATTGCGATCAAGCTTTTTCCCAAGGAAAATATTCTTTCTAATTCGCGCCACATTTCGCCAAAAAATGACAACGGCAACGATCAATAAAATGAGGAAAATGAAATTCGCTATTCCAATGTGCATGGGCTATCTCTGCTTTTTCTCAGGCTTGTCTTTGTCCTTACGTCCAAAGATAGAAAAATGCACATAGCGCTTTGGATTGACCCTCATATCCTCCAGCAGCATATCCAACTCCAGCGCTGAAGATGAAAGGTTACTGTACAGCGTATCATTGTGAAGCAACATACCGATCGTTCCTTCTCCGCTATTCACCTTGGTCATGATATCGGCAGTTTGTTTAAGTGCTTTACTGGCATTCATCATGGTCTCGGCAAAGTCTACCTTCGCCAGGGAATCTGATATCTCACTGAAGTTTGCGATCACATCATTGATCTGAGCATTATTCCGCTTCAGGTTGGTGGAAATCGACTGAACATTCGTAATGATCGCTGAGATCTTTTCAGATTCGCTTGCCACGAGGTTGTCTACCTTAGTGGCGGTTTGTTCAAGTGTCTGAAAGGACTTTTTGATACTGACAAAACTCGCTGAGAGATTATCACGGGCATCTGTATTCAAAATGGATTGAACAATGACCACGGCAGAATCAATGGATCCCAAAAGCTGTTTGGTTTTTTTCTCTAGCGGCTTGATCCGCTCGTCGACTGATTCCTGTAATTCCTTTTCCACCTCAGAGATCAGGGTATCTCCAATTTGAGCGAGGGCAGTATCTTCATCAAAGATCAGGGCAACCGCTTTTGTTCCCAAAAGGTCCTGACTAATGATTCGAGCGGTAGTGTTTTTAGGAATGCTCAAAGCTTCTTCCTGAATCACTATACCAATCAGGATCTTTCCTCTGTTCTGCGGCATAAGACGGGCTTCATTCACCTTCCCAACCTTAAAGCCATTGACGGTTACAGCATTATCTACGGTTAAGCCATTGACGTGATCGTAGATAGCATAGTATTGTTTCTTGGGTGAGAAAACATTATTGCCTTTCAAGAAATTAAGGCCGTAATAAAGTAAGCCTATGCTGAGTAGAACAACAATGGCAACGAGTATTTCTTTGGGTATCTTTTTCAAGGCAACAGCTTATTTGGATTCTTTTAATGCTTCTGAAATTGGAATTCTCTTCCCATTCTTTACAGCGATTAGGAAAGCATCCTTGTATTTATGTTTTCTGAGTTTCGTCTGAACTTTTAGTGCTTCATCAAAATCACTTACAGCTCCATAGGTGTATTTGTAGGTGCCATCAACTTGAAGTTCCTCAACTCCCTCTAGACCATTGAAGTTCTCTGGCTTCAATTCGATCTGATTTGAAGAAGATGCGATCTGAACCTTAAACAGGATCCCTTTCTGTGCTTTCCTGGATTTTGTATTCTCGGCTGGCTTTGGCATATCGTCCGGAAGACTCTGCTCAATTTCCTGCTCCCTACCCTCGATCTCGGCTTTGTAATTTCCAAATGCCTCACTTATTGCTGTAGCGATCACCTCTTGATTTTCTTTTTTGCTGAGGTATTTACTCTCTTCTGCATTTGTCACAAAGCCCGTCTCGATAAGTATACTCGGCATGGTTGTTTTGTAGAGTACCAGAAAACCCGCTTGTTTAACACCTCGATCTCGTCTCCCAAGATCAGTGAACTCGCGTTGAACCTTATCTGCAATACTCAAGCTCTGCTCCATGAATGCACTTTGCATTAGTGTGAGGGCAACATAAGACTCATCACTCTTTGGGTCAAAACCTTCATATTCGGCTTCGTAGTTATCTTCCATCAGGATCACCGCGTTCTCGGCTTTTGCCGTTTCTAAGTTTGCTTTGGTTCGGTGAAGACCCAAAGTGAAGGTCTCGGTTCCGTGAGCCGATTTGTTTGCCGCCGCATTGGCGTGTACACTAATGAAAAGGTCTGCGTTAAGCCTGTTTGCGATACGTGCCCTTTCATACAAACTCACAAATTCGTCGTTGTCGCGAGTGTAAACAACCTTAACATCCTTGAATTTCTCTTTAATGGCTCTTCCGGTCATTAGGGAAATATTCAAGGCCACATCTTTCTCTAAAACATTTCCTACTCCGATCTTCCCAGGGTCTTTGCCACCGTGTCCTGCATCGATCACCACCGTCTTCAAACCATATTCCAACGGAAATATCGGTTTGAACGATGTACACACACAAACAAGCACAAATACAAGGGCTGCTGCTGAAATAGTCTTAAGGACTCTTATAATTCTCACCTATTCTGATTGAAGTTTATGTAGTTTTGGAGCGATTTTTGCCTGCTTTGACCAAAAGTAAGACTTATCCATTGCTTGATTTTTCTAGGCTTTCGGAAATATTCCACGCTATTCTGTTAATTGTTTTGACATGCAATTTGCCTGCCATAACTATGGGGCAAAGTGCAGATAGCTCAATGGTACAGGGAATAACGGCAGACAGCACCCTGGCTGCGGATAGTGCTGCCGCGATGCTCGACAGCCTCAAAGTGTCCAAAAAATCAGGTGCTGGGCTTGATAGTGAGGTTAAATATTCGGCGCGGGATTCCATGCGCTTTGATGTAAAGCAAAAACTGGTCTTTCTATACGGTGCTGCCGAAGTTTACTATGAAGATATCACCCTGAAAGCCGACAGCATTGTGATGGATTTTGGAAAGAATGAGGTTTTTGCCTCTTATACTCTCGACTCCAATGGATATGAAGTGGGAGTGCCCGTTTTTGAAGACGGCGGAGAAAGCTTTGATGCAGATCAAATGCGATATAACTTCAAAACCAAAAGAGGACTCATCAAACAGGCAACTACAAAGCAATCTGAGGGTTTCATCTTCGGAAATAAGATCAAAAAAGACACCGGAAAGGTCATCTTCATTGAAGATGGTGAATTTTGTCCATGCGAAGACCAGAATGCAGGCACCTATATCAAAGCCAAGAAGCTAAAGATCATTCAGGATGACAAGATCATTACCGGGCCTGCATATCTTGCAGTAGAAGACATCCCTACCCCGCTCGTGCTGCCTTTTGGCTTTTTTCCAAATACCCAGGAACAGACTTCGGGCATACTACTGCCACAATACGGTTTTTCTCCAGGCCTTGGATTCTATCTGATCGATGGAGGTTATTTCTGGAAAACCAACCCATACCTGAACATGACCTTTCAGGGAGATATATATACCAGAGGGAGTTGGGGTCTTAAGAGTCGTGCCGACTATAAAAGACGCTATAAATATGATGGAAATCTAGAGCTTACCTATTCCAATTTTCTGCAAGGAGATCCAGAATTCAATAACGACTTCAGAGATCAGAACTTCTTTGTTCGCTGGGCGCATCGTCAAGATGCCAAAGCCAGACCGAACACTAGTTTCTCAGCAAGCGTGAACGCCGGTACTCAAAGCAACTTTCAGAACAATTTCAATTCTCGGAGTGGTGATTATCTGACCAATACCTTTAAATCGAATATCAATTATAACATAAGTGTTCCCAACAGCCCTTTGAACATCGCTTTGAATGCCAGCCATGATCAGAATAGCCTCGACAGCAGTGTAACCATCCGTTTGCCCGAGGTTGGATTGACCATGAGCCGGGTCTTTCCGTTCAAACGTAAGGTTAGAGTTGGGAAAGAACGTTGGTACGAAAAGATCGGTGTGAACTATACGGGTAATGCAAAGAATCAGGTCAGAACCCAGGAAGATCTGCTCTTTAGAGAAGAAACCCTGTCTGAAATGCAAAATGGGATGTCACACTCCATCCCGATCAGCACCAACTTCAAATTATTTAAGTACTTCACATTGAACCCAAGCGTAACTTATCGAGAGGTTTGGCAGCTGAAAGGCATACAAAAGCAATGGGATGAAAACCGACAGGAAGTGTTGATCGACACTGTACCAGGCTTTCAACGATTTGGGGAAGCCAGCGCTGCTGCCGGTTTATCTACCATTCTATATGGAATGTACAACTTCAAAGGAGGAAAAGTGAAAGCCATTCGTCACGTTATGACCCCCACAGCAAGCTTTAATTTCAAACCTGATTTCTCGGATCCCAGTTTCGGTTATTTCAGAGAGATCGGAATTCCTGAAGCTGCGCTGGATACACTGGGCATTAACAATCAGTACACCCCTTTTGAATATGGTTTGTTTGGAAGACCGAGTAGCAATGAGTCTGGAATCATCAATTTAAGGTTGCAAAATAACCTTGAGATGAAAACCAACTCGAAGAAAGACACTACAGGAAAAGGTAAAAAGGTCAAGTTGCTCGATCAGCTAACCTTCGGAACCAATTACGATCTGTTCAAAGATTCATTAAAATGGACACCGCTTTCAATCAGTGGTAACGCAACCATGTTTAACCTGATCAACCTGCGTTACAATGCCACGATCGACCCCTATGCACTTGATTCAGAAGGGCGGGCCTTTGATGAGTTCATGTGGGAAAACGGTAGCCAAATCGGGCGTTTGACACAATCGACCATCGCTATTGGCTTTAAACTCTCCAACGATAAACAGATCAAAAAGCTGATGGAAAAGCAAAAAGCGAAAACGGCTAAATATGGTGTTATTCCATGGAGTGCAAATGTGAGCTACAACTACAACTATAGTAAGCCAGGAATTGCAAACGCAAGAAGAACGCAAACTGTGCAAATACGCGGACAAATGCAACTCACCGATAAGATGAGGATACAAGCAAGTACAAACTATGATATTCAAGAACTGCAGTTGAGTTATACCACCCTGGACATCTACAGAGACCTCGGATGCTGGGAACTTGCCTTTAATATCATCCCTTTAGGAAACAGAAAGAGTTACTCCTTTAGCGTGAATATCAAACCACAGATCCTCAAAGATCTCAAGATCGAGAGGAATAGAGAATGGTATGATTTGAATTAGAGATTAGAGACTAGAGGTTAGGGGTTAGAGGTTAGGGGTTAGGGGTTAGAGGTTAGACCTTAGGGTTAAGTTTAATTGGATGTACGTGCCTGATATAGGTTGACCACTTTTAATTAAGTGAGTCTATGAAAACAAAACTGCGTTCAATACAAAAGCAGCGGCGATACAGCAAGTCATTTAAGTTATCGGTAGTGGAGGATTTTGAGTCTGGCAAATACAGTGTCAGCCAGTTAGAGCGTCTCCATGGCTTGTGTAATCAAACGATTTACAACTGGATATATAAATACTCTACTTTTAACCAGCAAGGGTATCGTGTTGTGGAGAAGAAATCGAGTAGTGAAGACAAGGTGAAGGCACTAGAGCGTCGTATCAAGGATCTGGAAGCTGCCTTAGGGCGAAAACAAATCAAGCTTGACTATTTAGAGACGATGTTGGAAGTTGCCAAGGATGAGTTAAAAGTTGACATTAAAAAAAACTTCGATACCCAACCCTCCAAAGGTTCCGCAAAGGCAGACAAGAAATGAGTTATTCCTTGAATGCACTCTACCGAGTCGTTGGAGTGAGCAAACAAGCCGTGCATCAATATGAGCAGCGGGAAGGGGTCTTCCAAAAGCGTATGCTGCAACTATTGACTGAAGCTGATGAGTTAAGGCAAGAGCATCCAGGTTGTGGGCTTAGAAAGATGTATCATAGTCTCAATCCAGACTTCATTGGTCGAGATCGTTTTGAGCAAGTAATGCTGGACTTGGGCTATCGTTTGAAGCGAAATAAGAACTATCATAGGACAACCATTGCTTCAGCCCGGTACTTTCCTAATTTGATACAGGGCTTGGTCATAGATGGAGCTAGCCAGGTGTGGCAAAGTGATATTACCTATATCCCTATCGCTGACCGGCACTATTATGCCACTTTTATCATTGATGTCTACACCAAAAAGATCGTAGGCTATCATGTAACGGATCATATGCGTGCCACTGCAAATGTTAGGGCTCTGAAGATGGCACTCAAAGAGCATCCTGCACCAAGAATCCATCACTCTGATCGGGGAAGTCAATATACCTATGGAGAGTATTTAAAGCTTTTAAAAGAAAGTGGCTCTAGGATTAGCATGGCAAAAACAGCACAAGACAATGCTTATGCTGAAAGAATCAACAAGACCATCAAGGAAGAATACCTAGATTACTGGAAACCAAAAAATCTATCGCAGCTTAAAACAATGGTAAGAAAGGCTGTGAACCACTATAACACTAAACGAAAGCACAATCACCTTGACAGAAAACCACCCTGTGACTTTGAAAAACAAAGACTAAACAACCGAATCTCAAAAACAATAACTATTTTTAATCATCAATTAGTAACCAATAACGGTCAACACTAATCAGGCAAGGGCAGGACCCTTATTCCCTATCAACTATTCCCTATTCCCTATTCCCTATTTTCAACCAATTCTCAATAATCTTCAATCCATATTCAGTCATGATGGATTCCGGATGAAATTGAACACCATAAAGTTGTTTTTCAGGCCACTCGATAGACATGATGTAATGGTTTGCATCAGAAGAGCTGACCTTGAGTTCAGGCTGAACATCACCTGGAAGCTCATTAACTGCCCAGGAATGGTAGCGCCCTACTTTGATCCTATTGGGCATCCCATGAAAGAGTCTATTGTGATCGAGAACATCGATCTCAGTTGACCGGCCGTGGAGGACCTCTGGCATATTGATCAACTCCGCCCCCAAATGTTCAAGAATCCCTTGCATGCCCAAACACACGCCAAGGATCTTTTTATTTCCTGAATAATGCTTGATCAAGTCAGACATAACACCAGCATCTTTTGGCAATCCAGGCCCTGGCGATAACAAAAAGGCATCAAATCGATCAAGCTCAGCCAATTCGATCTCGTCGTTGCGCCGCACTTCGAAGTCATCGGTAAACTGCTCCACCTGATGCACCAGGTTATAGGTGAAGGAGTCGTAATTATCAAGTATGAGCAGTGCCATAGGGGCTAAAGATGTAACTTTTGGCAAATTTAGTTGTCATGAGAACACTGCCTATATTGTTGATCTTTCTTACTTTCATTTCCTGTCAGGAAAAAAGCAAAATGAAAAGTATTGTAGAAACACAAAATGCACCGGCACCTATTGGACCCTATTCTCAAGCGGTTTGGGCGGGTGGAACTTTATATCTGAGTGGGCAGATCGCTATAGACCCAAAGAATGGTGAATTAAGAACGGGAGACATTGAATCAGAAACGCATCAAGTGATGAAGAACATTGAGGCGGTGCTACAGGAAGCAGGTTTGGATTTTTCGAAAGTAGTAAAGTGCAGCATCTTCCTATCAGATATGGAGCTTTTTACTAGGGTAAATGAGATCTATGGCAGTTATTTTGAATCGAATTTTCCTGCGAGGGAAACAATAGAAGTGGCTGGCTTACCTAAGAATGTAAACGTTGAGATCTCGGTGATAGCCGTTCGCTAGGAAAAGTGCTTTTTTCCTGCTTTTGATAATTCCAATCGCGAATCTCATCGTATCTTACTGGTATGAAAACCATTATAACTGCCATTATTTGCTTGACTTTTTGTCAATTGACTTTAGCCCTCCAGTTTAACCCGCTTCCTCCTCCGAGCTTTACTCATGTGTAAGTTGATACCACCATTTGCGAAGGTGAGACCTTGATCATTGGTCAGTCCACATATAACGCAACGGGAACATACACAGACACCATTGA
>CBFHWY010000021.1:0-37780 GCA_965659675.1 Salibacteraceae bacterium
GAGGAGTGTCATCGCTCTCGCTCTCACACTCACTCTGTTTTTGTACCCAGAACTGGACTTACTTCGGCGCGCTGAGCTTGCTCAGCATGAACTTCTCGTCCAGTGTTTTGCGTTTGAAATAATGCTTGATATATTCCCTGCTTGGAGACTAGCACTTACACGAGTAGAACAATTGATAATTGCCAACTAATCCAGGAAAGTGTGAGTTTGAGTTTGAGAGTGAAGAAAAAAAAGAGGAGTGTCATCGCTCTCGCTCTCACACTCACTCTGTTTTTGTACCCAGAACTGGACTCGAACCAGCACGCCTTTAACAGGCACAAGGCCCTCAACCTTGCGTGTCTACCAATTTCACCACCTGGGTAAATGGATTGCAAATTTAGGGTTTTTGCTATGTCGTAGGCAGCAGATTAATTGCTTTATTTTGTCGAGATAATGGAAGACGAGCTGAAAGCAGATCATTTGCCCTTAATGGAGCACTTTTATACCATTCAGGGTGAAGGCTTCAATAATGGAACACCAGCATATTTTCTGCGCTTAGCTGGATGTGATGTTGGGTGTCCGTGGTGCGATGTCAAGGAGAGTTGGCATACGGAGGGATACCCGCAGGTTCATGTCGATGAAATGTTGCGCTATGTGAAAAGCGCTGGTGCAGAACATGTAGTGATCACCGGAGGGGAACCCTGCATGTATGATCTCTATCCATTAACTCAAAAGCTGAACGATTCGGGTATTGATACATGGGTAGAAACTTCAGGTGCTTACGAGATCAGTGGAGATTGGCACTGGATTTGCCTCTCACCTAAACGTTGGAAGGCTTGTAAGCCCGACAATTACGAAAAAGCGGATGAACTTAAGGTGGTTATCGCGCGTAGACAGGATCTCGATTGGGCTGAAAAAGAAGCCTCTAAAGTTGATGCCGATTGTTTGCTCTACCTTCAGCCGGAATGGGAACGCAGGGCTGTGATGATGCCATTGATCATCGACTACATTAAACAAAATCCAAAATGGGCTATATCTTTACAAACTCACAAATACATGCAGATCCCTTGAAGATCTTAAAGCAAATAGTCCTAATACTTCTTATTACCAGTGCCTGTAAACCTGCTGAAACCCAGGCTCAGTACACCTCCAACAAGAAAAAGGCGGTTCAGTATTTCGAAGAAGGACTGAAAGAATATCGACGCAAACAATTTGCTCTGGCCATAGAGTCATTCAAAGCGGCAATTGAAAAAGATGAAGAGTTCGTAGAGCCATATATGCTTATTGGCGATGTTTATATGGATAAAAGAAACTACGAAGAGGCTGCCAAATGGGTCGAAAAAGCGGTCGCACTCAATCCAGAGTTCTTTCCTGGTAACTACATGAGGCTCTCACAGGCCTACTATCGCTCAGGTGAGTATGACAAAGCCCTCGAGAATATCAAAAAATACATGGAATATCCTCCAAGAATGGAGTCATCCGCCGAACGTAGCAAGAAACTTAAGCTATACATCGAAACAGCCATCGAATTAAAAGCTCACCCTGTCGACTTCAACCCACAGAATCTGGGTAATGGCGTTAATTCACAATGGGAGGATTATCACCCCACATTGACCGTAGATGGTGAAAAATTGCTTTTTACCAGAAAAACGCAAAGAGGAATGTATGCGAATAGACCCATAATGCAGGAAGATGTTTATGTGAGTCAGTGGGACAAAAACGCCAATCGCTGGGGATTTGCTGAAAACTTGAAGGATCCGGTGAATTCAAAGAATTACAATGAAGGGGCACAGAGTATCTCTCCAGATGGTCACTATCTCTTTATTACCATTTGCAATCGCGATGATGGTTTGGGTAGCTGTGATCTTTACATGAGCAAAAAAGAGGGTAGGAGCTGGACCGAGCCTGTTAACCTGGGTGCGCCTCTAAACTCCAATAGGTGGGATGCGCATCCTTCACTTTCGAGCGATGGAAGAACGCTTTATTTCAGCTCTGCGAGAAGCGGAACTAAAGGCAAGAATGATATTTGGCGATCCCGATTGGATAGCGCTGGCAAATGGGGTGCACCTGAAAACCTCAATATCAATACCAGTGGAAATGAGATCACTCCTCATATTCACTCTGACGGCAAGACCTTGTATTTCTCATCGAATGGCAGACCAGGGCTTGGTGGATTTGACCTTTTTGTTGCCAGAATGAAAGAAGATGGTTCCTTTGGCGAGCCCAAAAACTTAGGTTACCCGATCAACACGCATCGCGACGAGCACGGAATGATCGTTGAGTCGAGCGGAAACTATGCTTTCCTGGCCTCCGAAAGAGAGGGTAAACTCGACATTTACACCTTTGAATTGCATCAGGCTGCACGACCGGAACAGGTTAATTTTGCTAAAGGAAAAGTTTACGACGCAGAATCAAAAAGAGCACTTGAGGCTGACTTTGAATTAATTGATCTGGAAACTGGGGAAGTTGTTGTTTCTTCTTCTTCTGATTCAAAAGATGGGACTTTTGTGGTGAGTTTGCCTTCTCACAAGGATTATGCATTGAACGTGTCGAAACAAGGCTACCTTTTTTACTCTGAGAACTTTCATTTGAGAGGGCTCACAGGAGATGATCATTACTATTTAAATGTTCCGCTAGAGCCAATCAAGGCGGGAAAGAAAGTTGTGCTTAAAAATGTCTTTTTTGCTACGGCCAGTTATGAGTTAAAAAAGGAGTCGGAGATCGAACTAAAGAAGCTGGCTCGCCTGCTTAAGGCGAATCCTCAAATGAAAATCGAGATCGGTGGACATACCGACAACGAAGGGGATGAAGCTGGAAACCTGAGCCTATCAAAGAATAGGGCAAAGGCTGTTTACGACTATTTGATCAAATTAAAGGTTCCCGCTGATCGGATGAAGTACAAAGGTTATGGAGAGTCTCAACCTATTGCTTCAAACGAGAATGAAAAAGGTCGCGCTCAAAACCGAAGAACAGAATTTAAAGTGCTTTAGAGTTTGTAGATCGATACCTTGCCCTTCCTGAGCAATGGATCCTTAAGAAAAGGCTGTATGTAGTTGACCTGGAGCAGCTGAGGATCATTGATGATCAGATACTTTGCTCCTTTTTTAATGTGCTTTTGGATGTCCTCCAGACTCTTGTTTTTGTTCCCATAGTTTGACCAACCTCTTCTGTGCAACAAATACAAGGTGATGTTTGGAGAGTCATCAGGAATACTGATGATAAGATCATCCTTTTTAATGCCCAGATCGATCATCTCAGAATCTAGTCCAGTAAGGTCTTGATAATAGGTCAGGTAATGGTAGTTGTAGAAATCTCCAAAGCGTGCTCTCATCTTATCTCTGGCGTGACCTGCTTCTGAGTAAATAAAGATAGCGAAAAGGATGATGCTTACAGGTTTGAGCCATTTAAAGCTCCAATCTTTGATCGAGTAAAAGAAAAGGATGACCAAAATCGCGGGTATAAGAAAGAGTTCAATGAGGTAGTAGTCGTGTATGCCCAGGTTTCTGAAGAATAATAAAATGTAGGCTAAAGAGCCTCCAAGGCATAGCAGGTAAAAGCTCAAAGCCATCCACTTCTGTCTGATCACCAGGATCAGGAAGTTAAGGATCAAGAGGCTGAAAAAGAAGAAATAGGCAGGTTCAGAGTAAAAATGACTTCGCCAGTGCTGATCAAACATATTGATCACCTCATTGACCTCTACAGCGCTCATTTGCCATATTGGGACAAAGTCAAGGATAAAAGCATTGCTGGAGTAGTTGACATTATAGTTTTTCGCATAACTGTACCACAGAAAGAGGCTGAGCGTGATCAATCCTATACCAGACAATATCCTTAGTATCGTTTTTCGGTCTTTTAGTTTGAAAAGAAAAATGGTCGCAAAAGCGGCGAGCGGGGCGATCAAGCTGGATGCTTTCATGAGTCCAGCTAGCGCTGCAAAGGCCACTGCAAGCAGCAAGTAGCTCCATTTACTTTTATCTTGCCATTGGAGCAATTGCCAAACACTAAGGAAGGCAAGAGATAGGGCTGGGATATTTGGGAGAAAGTTCCATGAGTAATATGGGAACAGTGCTGAACTATATAACACCAGAGGAGCTACAATAGACACTAAAGCATCTTCATTCAGGCGGTAGGAAATCCTGAAAAGTGCGTAGAAGCCGATCAATGCGATGAGCATATTGAGCATACGATAGCCTAATTCCGACTGACCAAAGATCTTCCATAGCTGTGCATTTGCCCAATAAAGTAAGGGGAACTCCCCAGCGGCCTTACCTTCTGTGCTAGCCATATTATGTACTTGAGGTTCTAAGAACGATGCATCAAATGCATAATAGTTCTCCGTGAAGCTCAAACAATCTGTTTGTCGCCATTGATGCAGACTCTGCGGGGGCTTGGTGATGATTTCTGGGATCTTGTAGTCGATGCTCATCCATATGAGACCTACAAAAACCACAGCTATGGCTAGAAGTGATTTGACCAAGGTACTACTCGATTGCAATTATCTGAATACTTCGCCGTTCAGATGAATTTGAAAACCTTAAAAAGCTCAGCTGACCTTTCACAAGATCAATGTAGATAGAAGACATAGCTCCGACCTCTCCTGAATTCAAAATACGCCCCATGAGGTCGTAAACTTGAAATACAGCTACTTCAGAACTCCTGTTAGAGAGTTCAATCTGATCATTCATCTCTTTAATTTCGAGAAGCTGACTGGTACTACTTCCCTGCAAAACCTCAAGTTCTGGATTCGAGGTAGTTGTCGTATCACTAAACTTCACTTGTAGTTTCAAATCATTTGAGCTGATTTTGAAGGTTGTATCCATATACATGAGTCCTACATCATAATAGGGTCCATAACTATTTGTTTTTCCAAGAATGAAAAGGTTTTGGTTGTTTGTTGAAAAGATTTTGTAGCCAATATCTGTCAGGAATTCCCCAAAAGAGCCACTCACTGGACTCTCAAAACCGCTAGTGCCAAGATCTGAAATGATCATGTCAGCACTTCCTGCACCAAATGTTCTTCCAGCTCCTGTTACTAGAATACGTCCATTTGGTCTCAAGCTTATTCCAAAGCCTTCATCGTCCAGGTTCGTGCCATTACCATTTTGTTTTCGGTCTCTTCCCCATATCAGCACACCAGAAGTATCCACTTTAACAACATACTCATTCAAATCATCTTCAAGGCTGAAGGACTTTGAGCTGCCTGCGATGTAATAATGCGCACTATCGAATGTGATGTCATGCCCAACATCATACTTGATTCCTCCATATCCAAATTCTTCGAGGATATCACCATTATCATTAAACTTCAGCAACCAGATGTCGCTGTCTGTTGTATCTGTGATTCCAGTAGTTTCTCCAGTCAGAACATAATTTGAATCAGGGCTAAAGGAAATGGCATTTGCGATATCTCGACCTTCCCCTCCAAAATCCTTTTCCCAGATCAAGCCACCAAATTCGCCGACCTTGAGAACATAGGCCTGTGCCGCACCGTTTCCAAAACTATAAGTCTCGCCAACGATGTAGATATTTCCCAATGAATCCCGTGTGGCGTCGTATGCAAAATCCCAGTTGGCACCTCCATAAGTGTCTTGCCAGTCTTCGTTGCCCAGAGAATCGATCTTCACAACAAATACATCGTAACCTCCGCTGCCGAAAGAATTGGTGTAGCCGATCAGGTGATATCCTCCGTCGTCTGAAGGCAGAATGGCTTCTCCAACTTCAATTTGAGGTCCACCATAAGCATTGGTCCATTCTACTTGAAAGTTAGAGTCCAGTTTTAAGACATAAAGATCAGAGCTTCCATTGCCGAAGCTGCTAGTTGACCCTAAAATGATATAACCGCCATCACTAGTCTGAAGAATATCCTTTCCCTCGTCATCTCCACCGCCACCATAGGTGTAGATAAAGGCGGTGTCACTCTGAGCGACAGCCAGAGAGGAGATCAGTACAAACGCTATGAAGCCAAGGGTTTTCACTTTTTCAAACTCAAAAATTCTTTCACACTAGCAAGTCCAATAATACGAAGAAGAAAGGCTCCCAAAGTCCCAACTGCGAGTCCGGCAATAAAAATGCCCTGCCAGCTCAAGCCAGTCTTCATGTCCATAAAGTAGCTCACAATGAGGATCAGGGCTCCAATACCGATCAGTTTGAGACCGAGCAAGGCATCTACTGCAAGATCCATCTTCTTTACCAAAACGAGAAAGATCAATCCTGCCACCAGAAGGTTGGTGAGCAAACTGGCCAGCGCAGAGCCAAAAGCCTGGTATTCGGGAATAAGCCACCAATTTAGCCCCACATTGATCAAGATCCCAACAAAGGCGATGTAATTATATGCTTTGAGGTTGCCATTTGCTGTAAGTAGGGTACCGTATATGTTCACAAAGGAAATTGGGATGAAGCATAGCATGAGCATGCTGAATGTATTGCCTGAAGAAAGGTCAACTTCCGTGTATAGGAGTTTAACGATCCGCTCTCCCCAAATAAAACTACTAATGGATGCAATTACTGCAAAACTCAAGAGAAGTCTTGTGGAGAGGTTTAAAATGGATCGGTAGTTCTCATTTTTAGCGATCATTTTCGAGAAAAGCGGAAACAAGATGCCCACGAAAAGAAAGCCCACCATATTAAATGCGTCGAGTATTCGATATCCCTGAGCATAGATCCCAGCATGATAGTCACCGTCGGGGAGTATGCGCTCCAACATCACTGCATCAATGCGGTAATAGATACTCATGAACAAAATGATCAGGGCAAAAGGCAGACTTTGCTTTAGTATACCTCGGAGCTCCTTTAGATTAGGTTGCCAATTCAAAACTTTAGACCTGTGTAATACGATCACTAAACAGGCGATCAGGGTAATGAGGTAGGCAAAACTCTGAGTGTAGGCCAGCCATTCGATCTGAAACTTTCCAAAGTGGTGTTCTCCCCAAAGGAGAAAGGCACAAATCACGATCATGAGCGTGCGATCCATCACACTGAGTACAGCATCTGTCTTGAACAATTGCAATCCGCTAATATTCGATCTTAGAAAGAGTATGCCTGAGAGCAGCACTTTATTAAATGCCAATACAAGCAGCAGGAGCAGCATCGGACCGCGATAACCCAGGAAATATCCCAAACTAAAACTCATAAGGAGATAGATCAGGGCAAAGCCAAGTTTCATGTAGGCAATGCCGATGAGGTTCTTGCCGATCAGCTTGTGATTCCTTGCAATATCCCGGTTGTTGAAATTGGTGATCCCAAAATCGAGGAGAATATCAAGGAGGAAAGCTAAATTGAATAGGGCATAGTAGATGCCATAACTTTCAGCACCAACAGCATTTTGAACACTTCTATCGATCCCAAGCAGCCAAAATGGCTTGATCAGAAAGTTGAGAAGCATGAGTAGAAATAGACTGCTGAGAAACTTCCGCTGCATTAGCTGATGCTTTTCCTTAGTCTCACCAGTTTTTCCAATAAAGCTTCAAGTTTGTCAAGCGCCAGCATATTGGCTCCATCACTTTTGGCTTGAGATGGATCTGGATGTGTTTCCATGAAGAGCCCATCTGTGCCTACCGCAATTCCCGCTTTGGCAATTGTTTCGATGAGTGCAGGTTGACCTCCGGTTACCCCTGAACTCTGATTGGGTCTTTGTAAACTGTGGGTCACATCCAGGACCACAGGTTTACCAAATGACTGCATTTCCGGAATTCCCCTGAAGTCTACGATCAAGTCCTGATAACCAAAACTATTTCCGCGTTCGGTGAGCCAAACCTGTTCGTTTCCGCTGTCTATGACCTTGTTCATGGCATGCTCCATGGCAGCTGCAGAAAGAAACTGACCTTTCTTGATGTTGACGATCTTGCCCGTTTCTGCAGCGGCTTGAAGCAGATCGGTTTGTCGACATAGAAACGCTGGAATTTGAAGTGCATCAACATATTCTGCTGCCAGGGCACATTCATCGGGCAGATGCACGTCAGTGAGCACCTCAAGTTCAAGTTCGGCTTTGACCTTTCCCAATATGTTCAGTGCTTTTTCATCACCAATACCCGTGAAAGAATCGATCCTGCTTCGGTTAGCTTTTCGGTAGGAAGACTTGAAAATGAAAGGAATATCCAGCTTTTGTGTGATCGATTTGATCCGTTCGGCCGTTCTCATAACGATCTCCTCACTCTCCACCACGCAGGGTCCGGCGATCAGAAAGAAATTCTCAGATTGATTTGATCGATCCCAAAAACTCATCATAATTTCATCATTAATTGTAATGCAGCACCTAAGCCTGAGCTTCTTTCAGGGGCAATAAGGCCTTCTATATTGGTAAGTGCCAAATTGGCCTGAAAACGATCAAAGTCCAATTGCCCACCAAGACCAATGAAGTAGTTCCCTAATCCTCCTGAGCCTAGCTGCGCATAAGGTTTTAAATTGTCGTTAACGGAATAGGCAAGCCGATATTGGATCCAGGGGACAAAAGCAGAATTGAGTCTCCAGTTTCCAAAGAATGCATGCTCAAGATCGCCATGCTGTGAAATCAGCGCAAGCTGTATGATTGGCGGAAGTATGGTGTTAAAGTGCTTCCTGGCCGAGCTCTCAAATCTTCTGATCGTATCTTGCAGATTCACATTGATTCCCTGAGTTTCTCCGATTTCGACCACATTGGCTTCCCAGATTTCCTGGGTGTTATAATTGGTTGTGATGCTGCTATCGGTCCAACTGATCCATCCGAGATCTCTTACACCAGCTGTAAAAAAGAGATTCTCACTTTGTTTCTGGATGAAAAACCCGAATCCCATCCCAATGCCATTCGGTGCTAGAAATCCATTTCTAAGGCTGTCGCTTTGCCTGCGACTAATATCAAGGTCGTAGCTAAAAGAACTCCCGTTTGGGTCCGTATAAAGTCGGCCAGTTTTAACTTGCAGCTCCTGCAGCAACTCACCGTTGAGTATAGATGCTTCTGCTGCTATGCTGAAGCCTGCCACCTGTCGCTTTATTCCCAGCGTAAACTCCTGAAATCGCATGAGCTGTAGGAATGAACCGTCAGCATATATGGTGTCTCCAGCAAATTGACTGTTTCCCCCAAGCAGAAAGCGATTCATATCCTTACTCAAGGAGGAAAAAGCCATGCTGCGATCAGCTATTCCCAGATAGACCTTGGTAGATCTGCCAAAATCTGATTCCAGACCTACTTCCACATTGCTGCTGAAACCAAAGCGGTTATTAACGCGACTTCTGTTAATACTTCTCTGGATCACATCCGATGCAATGTACTCACCGAATACGAGTCCGTTGATCATGCTTTGGCTCCAGTTATTGCTGTTCAGGTGAATCTGAGCCCCCATAAAAAGGCGGTTTTCGTCTGGATCAGAAGGGATGGAGTAGCGCGTTGGCAGCCAGTCTTGCGCTTTGGCAGTGCTACAGAGAAAAATGATCGATATGTAAAGGACAATTCTCAATAGAGTTCAGAATTCATCTTGTACTTAAAATCGGAACTTAAGTACACCTGGACAAATTGGTCTGGCCTCAGGCGTATGGCCTCATTTCCTCTTGTTTCAATTTCTAGCTTTAAAACAATGAAGGGGTAGTCATAAAGTCGGTCAACCAGTTCTTCAGACATTGGAAACTCCAGTATGCTTTCTTCGGTGAGCTCATTGCTAGCTTCAGGGTATGCGCTTATCAACTGAGTGGATTGAATTGAATCGCGAATTGTCCGTGAGCTATCCATAAAGAAGAGTTCAGGCTTTAGGGTGATGGGAAAGCGATTAAGTGCTTTAAGGTAAATAAGCCCACCATAAAGTGGCTCCGTACTTACTGCACGTTCGGCACTGTCTAAAATTAGATCCAAAGTGTCGAGAAAGATCATTTCATCGGCTTTGAAGTGAAGTGGAATTCTGGCGTTCAGATCGATCTCTATTCCCGTATTCAGATAGATGAAGTCATTTCCACCACTTATATTTCCTTTTGGATTGATATCAAGGTCAAGGCTATAATCCAGTCGATCAGGAAGCACCTCCAGAAGGGCATCCAGATTACTGTTATTCTGATCGATGATATGCTCTGTGAACTGAGGAAATACAGGAGGATCAAGATCGCTTTGCTCAGTAGCCCTATTCAGGTTTAGTCGTTTTTCTTTACCTGGTCCGCTGAGTAAGACCTTGTTTCCATTTCGAGTATTACTGGCCTCAAGTTCAGCGATTCCAGCTGAGATATCAACTCCAATTGAGTTTTTAACGCTGTACACGAGTTCGATCTCTTTTAGGTCGATCTTTCCAGAAGGAAGGTTTCGAAACACTTCAAAGTCTTCTGAGCTGCCACCTTCGGTAATTCGCTGTTGTCTAAAATATCCGCGTCCATAATAGGGTAGGAGGTTCTTGTAGGTGGTTGTTAGGTTAACGTATTGAAGGCTGCTTATGGTCACTGCACTCGCAGTGGGAGAAACTGCTGCTGAGAAATAAAAGAAGATCGTATTTGCTGTGTTTCTATCCTTTCCACGCAGATCAAGCGTATAACCGCTCAGATCTATGCTATCAACAATGCTCACTGGAGCACTCTGTGAGCTTGCAGCCGGTATGGTTCTTTGAAGACGCAGCACCTGCCCATCCTTTGTTGCACCTGGCACTTCATAGATCATGTCAATTTCCTCTGTGATGTTTGAGCTGATCTCAAAAAAGATGACACCCTCTGCGAGAGTTGCTTCGAGCAGAGAGACATCCTTAAGCTGAAAGCGATTGTTATTGGTGTCTGAGGCCCATGTCTGTCCCGGTGCAATGGAGACTGGAATAAAGGAACCCTGATTCACCTTTGTGATCGTGGTATCAGGTATTCGAAATAAGGAGTCGAGGCTATAAGAGAAGATCTCATCCTCGTAATACACTTCGTGGTCACCATTTGAATTGACCCTAAGTTCGTCTGGACTCAACAATTGCTCAAGGTCGATCTTGCTTTGTGCAAAAGGAACAAGCATATCGACATCCCATTCGGGTTCAAAACTCATTCGCTTGCATGCAAACACAACAAGCATGATGAACAGAACGGAAAAAAGGACTCTGGTAACTCTCATTTTGAAGAGCTTAAAATTAGCCATATTTCTTTCAACACTTAAATCTTAATTGAGCCTGATAATATGCATCATAAATATTTGTATATTAAAGGGTTAAAATAAAGGTGGGACTTTGTCGAAGTTTCGTTGATTTAAGCTTTTATAGTAAAATCAATCGCCTTCAATTTGTAAATTTGCCGTAAGAAAATGTCCAAAAATCAAAACATATTTGAGAAGCGTTTTTTCGCCGCATGGATATTCTCTGCTCTTGTAATGTATGCCCTGTCCTATGTTTGGCATGGAGTATTTCTCAATGACTTTCAAAAGATCTCCTATCCAAAGGATGTCTTACTGACTTCATTTGCTCTCATATACAGTGTTTTAGGTCTGGTGTTGACCCTAATGGTCAAGTTTCTATATTTTAATTCAAGTGTCTTTATGCGCGGTTTGCTAGGCGGAGTTGCCCTTGGCTTCTTTGTTTACCTCATCGCATTCAGTTTGGGCATTTCATTATACAGCACTCCGCAGTGGGAGTATATCGCTTTCGACCTAAGCTGGCAAATGCTTGAGCAAGCTGCAGGAGGAATAGTTGCCGCCTTTGTGTATTCACTTGTGGGAAGTTTGAGCAGGCATTCTGCCTTTTAGCTTGTTAAATAATCCAAATCTCAGAACATTCTGGACCGCGTGACTCTTTATATGCAAAACTGTTGCATTGAAAAGAAACCTATTCAGAGTATCCTCCACCTTTGTTGAATTTGTTCAAATATTCATCGGGGTAGTGCTTGCCAGTATAGGCTTAAAGGCATTTTTACTTCCCAATGGATTTCTGGATGGAGGCGCAACAGGAATAGCCATTCTCATTAGTGAGCTGACCCCCATTCCCATTTCATGGGTATTGCTTGGGGTGAGCATCCCTTTTCTTGTTCTGGCATGGTTCAGCTTATCTAGAATGACAGTTTTTAAATCCGTTTTTTCTATCCTGATCTTAGCTCTTTTCATTCATTTTGAGAATTTCAGTGTGGTTACGGAGGATAAACTCCTGATAGCCATTTTCGGGGGGTTGTTTCTGGGAGCTGGAATTGGTATGGCAATAAGAAATGGTGCTGTCTTGGATGGATCCGAGATCTTAGGGATCTACATTTATGAGCGGATGGGTATTAGTATTGGAAAGGTCATTCTGATGTTCAACTTCATTCTTTTTGCGATCACAGCGCTGGTGCTTCCCATGGAAGTTGCCATGTATTCGATACTGACTTACCTGGTTACGGGTAAGGTGATCGACCTTAGCATTGAAGGCTTTGAAGATTTTGTTGGAATCATGATCACCTCTCATAGGTCGGCGGAGATACAGGAGGAATTGACAGAAAAGCTAGGTGTTGGCTTTACCGTTTATCCATCAGTGAAAGGATACGGTAAAAATGGAGTCCGCGACGATATCGAGGTGATCCATTTGGTGATCAATCGGGTTGATATGCGAAAAACCAGCAACATTATCAGTGAAATAGATCCAAAAGCATTTATTATTGAATTTCACGTGAACGATGTGAAGGGTGGATTACTCCAGAAATATCTCAATACGAGAGGACTTCAAAAACTTGCAAGCACATGATACTTAGATCATTAATTTTAATCATTCTTAGCCACTTAGCGGCTTCGTCGATTCAGGCTCAAGATGCAAAAGCCCTTGTTACAGTGCAGGAGCAACTAGATGCATACAACGAAAGGGATATCGACCGATTCATGGCTGTTTTTGCTGATTCTGTGGTATTTCGCAACTTCAAAAGTGGTTCGATCAGTATTCGAGGGAAAGAAGAAGCTCGAGAGCGATTTAAGGACTACTTTGAGAGTTCACCCGAATTACAAAGCAATCTGGCAGGACGTATTCATTTTGACAACGTGGTCATCGATCACGAAAAGATCACCGGGAGTAGGGGTAGTGCAGCGATTTTTGAGCTGGTGATGATCTATGAGGTCAATGAAGACGGAAAGATCTTCAGAGCGAGCAGCATTCGAAAAGACTAGCTTTCCTCGCGTTTGTTCTTACCGGGCTGATAGATCTTCTTTCCCTTCAATTTCTCTGGCATGTATTCCTGTTCAACCCAATTTCCGGGGAAGTCGTGAGGATACTTGTAATCTTTACCGTAATCCAGATCTTTCATCAATTCCGTTGGGGCATTTCTCAAATGGAGTGGAACGGGCTCTGAGGGAAATTCCTCCGCCAATTTTTGAGCATTCTTTAAGGCTGTATAGGCTGAGTTGCTCTTAGGTGATCGTGCCAAATACAAAGTGGTTTGAGCTAAACTTAATTGACATTCTGGATAACCAATACTTTGAACAGCCTGAAAACATGCGTTTGCAAGCACCATAGCCGTAGGATTGGCCAAACCAATGTCCTCGGAGGCATGAATGAGTAATCTTCTGGCAATGAACTTTGGATCTTCTCCAGCTCTGGTCATTCTGGCGAGCCAATACATGGCTGCATCTGGGTCACTTCCGCGAATAGACTTGATAAAGGCTGAGATCACATCGTAATGTTGTTCGCCTCCTTTGTCATAATCTGCCAAACGCTCTTGCAGGATCTCTTTGCAGAGTTCATTTGTGATCTCCTTTTTATCTGTTGAATTGGCCACCAACTCCAATGCATTCAGCATCCTTCTGGCATCGCCGCCGGAATACATGAGCAATGCATCGCTTTCTTTCAGTTTAAGTGATTTCGGTTTCAGAACTGGGTCTAGTTTCAAGGCTCGATCGAGCAAGGCTATCAGATCTTCTTTCTCGAGTTGTTTGAGCACATAGATCTGGCATCTTGACCTCAATGCCGAGATCACCTCAAAGGATGGGTTCTCAGTTGTAGCGCCTATCAGGGTGATCCATCCTTTTTCTACTGCACCAAGCAGCGAATCCTGCTGTGATTTACTAAAGCGATGGATCTCATCGATGAATAGAATTGGAGATTTTTCAGCAAACATGCCTCCAGAGCGCGAACGATCGATCACATTTCGCACATCCTTGACCCCTGAATTGATCGCACTTAAGGTCTGAAAACTCCTTCCACTGGCTTCGGCCACCAATTGAGCGAGAGTGGTTTTTCCAACTCCGGGTGGACCCCAAAATATCATAGATGGCACAACACCCTGCTCAAGCGCTTGAGAAATGGCCCCTTTTGGACCAACCAGGTGTTTTTGTCCGACAAATTCATCCAGACTCTTAGGTCTTAAACGTTCGGGAAGTGGTGTCAAACTTTGTGTCATGATTGATGTTCCAAAGTAAAGCATATACATTTGACCTATGAATCATGAACGATGGGATTTTGAGAAAGGGGAATTGAAAGAGGGTGATCTGCATGAAGACCCAAAGAAGTTATTTGTTCGCTGGCTCGATCATGCCATTGACTCGAATATTCAGGAGCCTTATGCCATGGTGGTGTCCACCTTAAAAGAAGAAAAACAGCCAACCAGTAGGGTAGTGTATCTCCGTGAGATCGTGGAAGAAGGCTTGATCTTCTTTTCAAATTACAATTCTCACAAGGGTGAGCAGATCGAGGTACATCCCAATCTTGCTTTGAATTTTTTCTGGTCAGAATTGGAAAGGCAGGTTAAGATCGAAGGAACCTGTGAGCCTTCTCCTACAGAGATCTCAGATGTTTATTTTGCGAATCGACCAAGGTCATCCCAAATAGGCGCATGGGCTTCACATCAAAGCTCAAAACTGGACAGCCGCAAACAACTGGAAGATCGTTTTCTGGAGATCGAAAAGCGTTTTGAAGGCAAAGAGATCCCACGCCCCGATAACTGGGGCGGCTTTTTGGTCAAGCCCAAACTTTACGAATTCTGGCAGGGCAGGCCAGGTCGTTTACACGACCGCTTCGTTTACGAAATGAAAGAAGGAGACTGGAAGGTAAGCAGGCTTTCGCCGTGATCACTTGTCGTCTTTCTTTGCTGCTGTTTTCTTAGTAGCAGTCTTTTTGGTTGCCGTTGTTTTGGCTGCAGTAGTTGTGGTCGTGCTTTTAGCAGCCGACTTTTTTGCAGGCGTCTTTTTCGCAGTGGTCTTTTTTGCTGTAGTACTCTTAGCCGCACTTTTTTTAGCCGTTGTAGAAGCGGTTTCCTTCTTCGCAGTGCTTTTCTTCTTGGTAGTGGCTTTCTTTTTAGCCGGCTTTGACTCTTTCTGTGTTCGGTTGGAAAGGCCTGGACGGCTTACTCCATAACTTCCTCTAAATCGTTTTCCTTTTTTGGATTTTCTGTCTCCTTTTCCCATTTGTCAAAGTTTTGTGGCTCAAATATAAAAAGCTAATAAAAAAAAACCCCCGACCTACCTAGGACGGGGGTTGGTTGATAAGGTAATACCTTAGTTTACAGTGTTCGAAAGTTCAGCACCTGCTTTGAACTTCACAACGTTCTTTGCAGCTATTTTGATTTCTTTTCCTGTTTGTGGGTTTCTACCAGTTCTGGCTGATCTCTTAGAAACAGAGAAAGAACCAAAACCAACTAAAGCAACACGGTCACCTTTTTTCAAAGCACCTGAAGTAGTGTCAATAAATGCATCTAGAGCTCTCTTTGCATCAGCTTTAGAAATTCCGGCTCCGTTAGCCATTGATTCGATTAATTCCGCTTTATTCATTACTGTATAAATTTTGGTTAGTAAATGTTTGTTGACCAAATTTATGTGAAAATGCCCACTACGCAAGGCTTTCAAGACAAAATGCCCCATTTTGTTAATAAAAGAGGCCTTTTGTTAATAAAGCTGGCCTAAAACCCGCGTCAAATGGGCAATTCAGGCACTTAATCTACAAAAACACGATCTTTTCCAAAGAATTCAGGTGACTGAACAGAGAGTGCTTTGAGGGGAATTCGTGATTTTACTTTCACTGAATGAATGGTTTTTTTGGGTATTTGAAAGTAGTCACCAGCCTTGATGTCGTAGATCTTATCGCCTAAATAAAATCGACCTTCACCTTCAAGAATATAAAGGTTCTCAGTGTGTTCCGCATGGTAGTGCTTTTTTACGGTGTCTTTTACCCAGATCAAAAATGCACTGGCCTCTGATGCGGTGGAGAGCTTTTCAACTTTGATGTTCTCAAAATCATCATCAGCTTTTGCTTTGAGGATATCCTTCTGGGCAAAACCATGAAGTGAGAAGCACAACGATATCAGGATTATTAGGCTGCGATAGTACATGGTCCTTCATTTTTAATGCCGGAAAGAAATTGCGAAATATTCATCCTTTTCTTTCCAGCCCTTTGAATCTCTAATATACTAAGGTATTTATCAGCACACGGAATGAGGAAGCGATCATCTTCGATAAGTACCTGATCGTTCTTCGAAGTGGCATCGATTGAACTAAGCTCCGCCTTAAAGATCTTTACGCGTTCTTTCTTTCTATCTCCAAAGCATAGTTCGGTGAATGCAGCTGGGTAGGGCGACATTCCCCTGATCAGGTTCAGCACCTCCTGAGCCGTTTTTGTCCAATCGATACTACAATCTTCCTTATTGATCTTTGGTGCATTCTTGAGTTCTAGGTTTTCCTTCTGAGCTCTGGGCTCGATGGAATGATCAAACAAACCTGAAATGGTTTTGACCAAAAGCTCCGCGCCAATTTTCTTCAGACGATCGTATAATGAGCCTACATTCTCATGATCCAAAATTTGAGTTTCTTCTTGCATTAAGATCTCTCCGGTATCGATCTTCTCGTCGATCATGAATGTACTTACCCCAGTTTTCTTTTCTCCGTTGATAATAGCCCAATTGATAGGGGCGGCTCCGCGATACTGCGGTAGGAGGGATGCATGAAGGTTTATGGTACCAATATCTGGCATTGACCAAACCTGCTTGGGAAGCATACGGAATGCAACCACCACAAAGAGGTCAGCTTCAAGGGCTTTCAATTCGGTTAGAAAAGATTCAGATTTTAGATTTGCGGGTTGAAGCACATCAATGCCTAGATCCAAAGCCAGGCGTTTGCAATCCGACTGCTTTAGCTCATATCCTCTTCCAGCAGGGCGATCTGGCGCGGTAACCACCGCTTTTATATCAATGCCATCGCGGTGAATTTGCCTGAGGTCATGCGCAGCAAACTCCGGAGTTCCAAAAAAGACAATGCTTTTATCCACCCCGCTAAGATATAGTTATGCCGAAAGAATATTGTCTACGATCTCCAAACCAATCCTTGCCTGAGCTTCTACTGTAGCAGCTCCGATGTGCGGGGATAAGCTCAAATTCTCGAGGCCAAGGATCTCAGCATCTGGTGTCGGTTCATTGTTAAACACATCAAGTGCTGCAGCCCTGATCTTTCCTTCAGTTATGGCTGTTTTAAGTGCAGACTCATCAATTGAACCACCTCGAGCGGTATTCACAAGGCAAACCCCATCTTTCATTTTAGCGATCTCTGAACTTCCAATTACAGCTGAACCATCAGCTTGCTGTGGTACGTGCACAGAGATCATGTCAGACTTTCGCAAAACTTCTCCAAGTCCGATGGTTTTTACGCTTTCCTGGTGAACAACATCGCCATTAACTTCAATGGGTATTTTAGCCTCAATGTCGTACATATCATATGCAATGACGGTCATTCCGTTGCCTAAAGCATATTTTGCGAGATACTGTCCGATCCTTCCAAAACCAATGATGCCAAGTGTTTTCCCTCTTAGCTCAAAGCCTTTTGCATACTTCTTTTTGAGTGCTTTGAAGTTTTCTGCTCCTTCCACAGGCATTCTGCGGTTGGAATCATATAATCCTCTTGCCATGGTGAAAAGCTGGGTCATCACCAATTCAGCAACCGCCTGAGATGAGGAGGCTGGTGTATTGAATACTGTTATTCCTTTATTGCGGGCGTATTCCACATCAATATTGTCCATTCCAACGCCGCCTCGCCCAATCATTTTTAAACCAGAACATGCATCAATGAGATCTTCTCTTACTTTGGTAGCACTTCTAACCAGAAGAACTTCTACATTCTCATTGTTGATGTAATCGATCAGCTGATCTTGAGCAACGTTGTTGGTTCGGACCTCATGTCCGGCTTCTTGTAGTTTTTCAATGGCATTTTGAGCCAATCCGTCATTTGCGAGTATGATCATATTAAGCTTGTTTTTCTAATTCTTGCATACATTCTACGAGTACCTGTACACTCGATAAAGGAAGTGCATTGTACATGCTAGCCCGATATCCTCCTACAGAACGATGCCCTTTCAGACCGTTGATCCTGGCTCCTTTCCAAAGGGAATCAAACTTCTCTTTGTGGCTTTCATCCTTAAGTACAAAAGTGGCGTTCATGTTAGATCGATCTTCTTTGGCAGCGGCACCTTCAAAAAGTGGGTTTCTCTCGATCTCATTATACAAAAGATCAGCTTTCTGTTCATTCACCTTGCTGATCCAGTCAATGCCGCCATTCTTTTTTAACCATCGAAGCGTGAGCATGGAGACATAGATCGAGTAAACTGGAGGAGTATTGAACATACTATCTTTTGATAAGTGTACTTCGAGGTCTAACATTGATGGAATATCCCGACCCGTTTTTCCTAGTTTTTCAGTGTTTACTATATATAAGGTCGTTCCTGCTGGACCCAAATTTTTCTGAGCCCCAGCATATATAAGGTCAAATGTGCTTACATCCACCGCTTTAGAGAAGATGTCTGAAGACATATCGCAGATGAGGGGGATGTCACTATGTGGAAAGTCTTTGAATTGCGTTCCAAAGATGGTGTTGTTAGAGGTAAGATGGAGATAATCGGCATCTCCTGGAATATCATATCCTTTAGGGATATAGTTAAAATTTGAATCTTCTGAGCTTGCGATCACATCGACCCCGCCCAGTTTTTTAGCCTCTTTTATCGCTTTGTTTGACCATGAACCCGTATTGACATAAGCGCCTTTACCATTTGCTTTCATGAAGTTTATGGCCGAAATATAGAAGCCAAGACTTGCGCCTCCCTGAAGGAAAAGCACTTCATAGGAGTCTGGTATGTTCAGGATCTCCTTAACCAGGCTTCTAGCTTCTTCCATCACAGCAACAAACTCAGGGCTTCTGTGTGAGATCTCAAGAATGGAGAGTCCCATGCCATCAAAATCCAATACGCTTTGAGAAGCTTCCTCAAAAACTTCTTGTGGAAGTATACAAGGTCCTGCACTGTAATTATGAACTTTACTCATGATTCTAATTTGGGACGAAAGTGCAATTTTTTCAAGAAAATCCAAGGGATCAGGAGATCTTCTCAAGTGAAGATTATGTTACCGCATGGGCGGAGTGGGGGGAGCAGTGTAGTTCTCCATGCTTTGATTTCCCCTTACATCTACATTCTGAATGAAATACCAGGCATTCTTCCTATACTGCAGGGCATCGAAACTCAGATCGGGAACATAAAACTCATACATACCTTCCATGTTGTCCTGAAGTGGACTTAGGTGATCAAAAACGATCCAATCTTCCTTTTCATAATACTTCAGAGACATCACAGCATCTTTTGAATATTCAAAGATGATCCTGGTTTGGCCGTTGAAGGGAGTTTGGAAAACTTGTTTTCCAAATCGGGGAGTATTCATTTCGTCAAACCAAAGAACATCCACCACCTTCATATTGCTGTATTGATCATTTCCATCCCAGGCCAATAGGAGATAGGTCTTCTCTTTTGATTTTCCGAAGGGAATGATTTCATAATAGAGCGCCCCATACCATCGTCGCATCGTTCCCGTTTGTTTCAAAGGTTCAGGGATCTTTTCAGAAGCATCATTTAGTAGATAATGATACCAGGTCCTCTTAACACGATAGGATATGATGCAATCGTAGCTGTAATTGTCCCCAGAATAAACGGTGTTCCAGCACGTCAATTTAAGATCTTCTTCGGGTGACCATATTTGAGCGATCTTCGGAATGCTGTCAATCAATATACTTTGCTCTTCCTGAATGCTCTCGAAAAGTAATTTAGTGAAACTTGAGTTGAGTTTATTGCGCTCGTTATCTTTGTCGCTCTTCATAACCGATTCCCTCAGGAACTTGAGTTTAGCGGTCAAACTGTCGAGTTCCGCTGCGCCTAATCTGGAGACTCCAGACAAGAAAAATAAGAGTATGATCAGACAAAAAAGTCTCATAAATCAAAAGTATGCATATGCTAACAATATCTTTGCCAACAAAATTTGACTTTGTGAACAGGGAGAGTAGGATAAAAGCCTTTGATGCGCTGGGGAGCGAGTTAGAACGATATTTAGACGATGCTGATTCGGCATTCAGATCAAAGCTCGATGATGCGATATTAAAAGCCCGCCAAAAGAATCATTGGTTTGAAGAGCGTTTCGTGCTGAAAATGATCAGGGAGATCCGAGCCTGGTTGAATACAGAAGTACTTAGAGCCTGGGTAGATGAATATGAGTGTCAGGGAGATTACTCCAAAACAGTAGCGATCATCGCTGCAGGAAACATTCCAATGGTAGCATTTCACGACTATTTGTCTGTTTTGATCTCAGGTCATAAAGCCTTGGTAAAACTATCTTCGGATGATGAGGAATTGCTTCCTGCGATGCATGAGCTCTTATCGGATATTGAGCCCTTCTTTTCTGACAAAGCCCATTTTGAGGATAATTTAAGAGGAGCGGGTTTTGATGCGATAATCGCCACGGGTTCTAACAATAGCAGTCGTTATTTCGAATATTATTTTTCCAAATATCCCAATATTATAAGAAAGAACCGTAATGGTGTTGCGGTCCTGACTGGCAAGGAAAGCGATGCCGAACTAAAAATGTTGGGTCATGATATTTTTGACTATTTCGGTCTGGGTTGTCGAAATGTCTCAAAGCTCTACGTCCCTAATGGCTACGATTTTGATCAATTCTACAAGGCTATCTACGATTTTAGTGAGGTATTGAACAACAAGTCTTACACCGACAACTACGAATACAACCGGACAGTGTACCTTATGAATAGTGAGAAACTTCTGGATAATGGCTTTTTATTGCTCAAGGAAGATGAGAATATCAGCTCTCCTGTTGGGGTGCTTTTCTGGGAAAGTTATGACGAAAAAGACAAATTAGATAAGCAATTGGAACAGCAAAATCAAGAGGTCCAATGTATCTTGAGTCGAGATAATCTCAAATTTGGAAATGGCCAAAATCCTTCACTTAGCGACTATGCAGATGGAGTGGATACCATGCGATTTTTGGACAATTTACTTACCGTCGAAGGGTTATGAAGAAAGCTTTGTTGAACGCCAAGTAAATTTAAAAGTCACTTTAGTTTAATTTTAAGTAAATTAGCCCACCGCAAAAGAACGTGCTAGACTTGATAAAAACAGTCCGACTTCAGTTAATTCTTTTGGCCCTAATAGCCCTACCTGTATTCAGTTTCGGGCAGCAATTGATATGGTCAGAAGATTTTGAGACAAATCCACAGGCTAACTGGTCCCTGAATACTACCGATAGTAATTCTACTCCGGCTGGGGAAAATGTTTGGGTGATCAATGATACCTTTCCAGGAGTAACTACCCCCGTTCCGATCCCCAACACTCCAAATCAGCCCGCTCAGATCAATGGAGCACCTCAGAGTAACTACTTACACATCACAAGTTTTGCGGCACTAACCAACGGATCTCCGCTGAATGCACACTATACTTACGTAACCCCGCAAGCTCCAACAGAGCAATATTTTGCCGCCATGAGTTCTGGGATAAACACCAGTGGTTACATTCAGGTTAAACTCAGACTTTGGTATGTGAATGAAGCCGAGGGGATAGGAGGAAACTCAGGAAAAATATTCTATTCCACCAATGGAGGTGCTTCATGGGTAAAGATCAAAGATGTGGCGGGAGTTACGAACTGGGTTCAGGATTCTGTTACAAATCCGGCATTTGATAATAAGAGCGATTTGCGTTTTGGTTTTATGTTTGACAATCCCGCTGCAGGTGGTCCCGCAGGATTTGGAATTGATGATATAGAGGTGGTCGGAATCCCATCAGCTCAACCCGTGGCCGACTTCAGTACCAGTAAGGTCACTATTTGTGAAGGTGAGTGTATTTCATTCACAGATCAAACAACTAACTTCCCAACCAGCTGGCTTTGGTCATTCCCTGGTGCAGATTCTTTGAGTTCAACACAGCAAAATCCAACGAATATCTGCTATCAGACAGCGGGTATATATGATGTAAGCCTTACAGCCCAAAGTTCACTAGGCCCTCCCGGTGGAAGCGTAACAAAAACGGGCTTCATTGAGGTCATTGACTGTACTACGCCACCGGTGGCGAATTTCACTGTGAGTAGGAGAACGATCTGCGCCGGAGATACCGTATCGTTCACAGACTTAAGTCAAAATTTCCCTACAGGTTGGACATGGTTCTTCCCTGGTTCAGATTCTTCGAATTCAACACAGCAAAATCCAACAAATATTAGGTATAGCGCGGCAGGCAGATATGAAGTGACACTCATTGTCACTAACCCTGGTGGAACAGACCAAAAAACAGTGAGGAACTACATTACCGTAGAGTCTTGTATTTCTCCTATTCCAGTATTTACTAACGATGATGATAACGACAGTATTTGCGTTAATTCATGTGTCACCATTTCTTATGATGTTGATTCAGGTAATGTAGATTTTGTGGATGTGTTCGATTGGCAATTTCCGGGTATAGATACCTCCAGACTTGATTCCAATCGCTACGATTTTAACAACCTGGTTTTTGATAAGATATCTCATGAAGTCTGCTACAGTTGGCCTGGAAGATATTCCGTGACCTTAACAGTGCGAAACAGATTCGATGCCGATTCAAGAACTGAAACGAACTTTATTACCGTAGGTGTTCCACCTGTTGTATTGGTTCGCGATAGCTTCCAGCAAGTTTATGCAGGAAACCCGGCACTTGTTGAAGCAGATGGAGAAGGAAATCAGTTCTACTGGTTCTACAAGAACGAGCAAGGTGAATTTAAGAATGAATCGCCTCCTGAAGTGAATCTTGTGGACGATGAATATGTGCGCATTGAAGATTGGAGAGCTCAAGAGACCGATGTAATCACACACATTTCACGCTATTTCTATGTTCTAAATACAAATCGATTTGGCTGTAATTCTTACGATAGTACTTATGTAGAAGTGATTCCTGAACATTATGCAGGTGTACCAGATATCTTCTCACCGAACAACGATGGTTATAATGATCTTTTGAGGGTTCGAGGAAATGGAATTGCATTGCTTGATTTCAAGATATACGATCGTTATGGAAAAGTGGTTTTTGCAACGGAAGACCGTGAAGGATTTTGGGATGGAACAGTAAATGAACAACCTGCAAGTCCAGGTGTGTTCATCTACGTGGCAAAGGTGACCTATATAGATGGTGCCCGTGAGGAGTTTAAAGGCAATGTGACACTGATCAGATGAGACGCTTACTTGTTATTTTAACGCTGACCTTGTCAGGTCTTCAGGCAATGAGTCAAACAGACTTTTCGCTTAGCCAGTTTTACCATCAGGAAACTCAATTCAATCCTGCTACGGTTGGAATTTATTACGGAAGCTACCGTTTTCAGGCTACCCATAGGATCCAATGGGCAAGCCTATCAGAACCTTTTACTACTACCGCAGCTGCTTTTGACATGCCCTTGTTCTCTGAGTTAACAGGAAATGACTTTTTTGGTGTTGGGGTAAATGCTTATCAGGATGAAGCCGGTTTGTCGGTATTTAAACAAACAAAGGGGAACATCAATCTGAATTATGGTAAATCTGTAGACCCGAGAGACCAACACTTTGTGAGTATGGGAATAGGCGTTGGATTTGGTCAACGAACGATTGACTATGGAAGTTTAGCCTGGGACAGACAATGGGATATAACAGGTTATAATTTGAACCTTCCAAACTTTGAGCCTGGTTCAGCTGGGGATGCCACCGATTATGTTGACTTGAATTGGGGAGCACATTACTTCTTCTCGGATCATGAAGAATGGCAAGGACAGCTGGGTTTTGCAATAAATCATTTGAATACGCCAGATGTCTCTTTTTATGGAGATAATGTAAGGCTTGACAGGACGTACATTGCTCATGGTAGCTTCGAATATCATTCACACAGTGATGCTGTAGCGATTTCTCCAAAGTTCTTCTATATGCAGCAAGGCGAGTTCAGTACCTTAACCGTTGGAAGTGAGTTTGATTTTCTCCTGCGAGAAGCTGGGAAGATCACAGGAAAGATAAAAGAGGTGACGCTTGAATTAGGTGCTTACTACCGATGGAGAGATGCATTGATCCCTATGCTAGGGTTTAATTTCGGTGGGATAACTTTCGCAGCGTCCTATGACTTCAATATTTCAGGCTTAACTCCTTACACTACCGGATTAGGTGGACCAGAGATCTTCATTCGGTACAAAGGTGGCTACAAGACAGGTTTGAGAGAGAAGCATAGCAACGATCGCTTCGACCGTATCCACTAATCCTTCAATTCATAACATCCAATATCGGGCTGGTTATCTCTTGGATCACCAGCGAGGTCGGTACTTGGAATGCTATCAAACGCGAAACCACCATCAACGGCTATAGAGTTTGCAACAAGGAAATAGTTGTCCTCGAATGGATTCTCGAATAGAGGGTGATTATGTCCAGCTACATTTTCCGGGTTGAAGATGCAATTGGAGAAGTAATCCTGATTTAATTCCTCTTCATCTGTTCGCACAATGCAATGGTCAAAAGTTAGATTGAAGTTCCCAGATTCAGGATCCTCAATATCTATTTCCTCTTCTCTTGATCCATAGATGATGCAATTCCTGAAAGATGCCCGATCGAGATCCCTGATCCTGGTATCACCATTGATATCATCAAATTGATTGTTCACGAATAGCAGGGGTTCCTGGCGATTTCCATCCCAATAATTCGCAAAACTGCAGTTGAGGAAGTCGTAGTTTCCTCCACCATTTATCGCAAGACTATAGGTTCCGCAATCTCTGATCAGCAGGTTCTTTGCACGGATATAGTGGTCACGAGCTAGCAAACCAATACCAACCATATTTTGGATCTGGGTATTATTAATGAGTATTGGGTTTTGAGCGTACTCCAGTGGATTATCAAAGGGCCAGCTTTCAGCCTGAATACCAACAAAACCATTTTTGATGATGGCATGATCGATCTGACAGATGCCCCCATTGTTGATCCAAATTCTATCCCATTGTCCAGGACGTTCATCCCAAATATCCTCTAACCTTCCTCCCTGAAAAACCACTTCATTATCTTTTTCCCCAGAAACGATCAGGGAGGCTCCACGAGAAACCCATAATCCAGAGAACTGCTGAAAGTGTATTTGAGCTCCCGCTTCAATATGAAGGGTTAGGGAGCTGTCGACGAGCAAATAACCAAGTATCACATGAGGTTTGTCTGCTCTAAAGAAGATCTCTTTTCCAAAAAAGGGCAGACTGTCATAGCTACTTAAAAAGGAGAATACAGGCAGGCCCGGAATAAGATCCGTAGGTCTGTAATAATGCGCATCCTGCCCCCAGGCAACCAGGTCAATTTGCTGTGTGTTGCCGTTTGTCTCAAAATTCAGGAACTCCTGAATGATGAGTGGGTTATCACTCCGGTTTGGATCAACAGTAACCTCAGCAAAGATGAAGATACTGTCTTCTGGCCTGATGAGGACATCTTCAAATGAGCGTCCACTTATACCATCCACATTTATTCTGAAACGAGAATTTGCTCCCTTATCCAGGCTTATCTCCGATATCAAGATGCTTTCCTTGTATGGATTAAATACCACCAGGCGTTCAGTTGCTGATCCAAGCGAAGTGAAGACAGTGTCAAAGAAAACAGTGTCGGTACTGAACGCTAACGTTGCAGAAGGGTCATCGAATATTTGCTCTTTTCTGCAGGATGAAAAGAGTAAAAGAACAATACTGACGAGAGTGAATATCCGCATTCGGCCACAAATGTACTCCTCAAACGTTAACTTCAAGCGGATATTTTGATTTCACTGATGAAAGAACTGAGAAAAAGTATTACTTTTGTCGCCCAAATAAGAGACCATGAAGAAAGGTATTCATCCGGAAAATTACAGACTAGTCGTATTCAAGGATATGTCCAATGGATATTCCTTCCTTTCAAGAAGCACTGCAGAGACCAAAGAAACTGTGGAGTGGGAAGATGGTAACGAGTACCCATTGATCAAATTGGAGATTTCTCATAAATCTCATCCATTCTTCACTGGGAAAATGCAGTTTGTGGATACAGCCGGAAGGGTTGATAAATTCCGCAACAGGTATAAGAAGTTTGCCAAAGACAAGAAAGAAGACTAAAGAAAAGATCCCGCAACAGCGGGATTTTTTTTGCCCTAAAATGTTTTCTTTGATGTATGGAAATCCTTCTCTTCGATGGACCTCAATGGGAAACCTTACTCCCAATAAGTTATACCAGACCTATTTCTGAGCTAAAGCTCGGATATTTCAGCATAAAGGAAAAGTGGGAAAGACTTAGTGGAGCTAAGGTTCTGATCAATTGCAGAAAAGAGCTTTCATCGAGTTACAAAAGTACCGAGAAGCATTCAGGACTTTTTATTAATGCTTCATTCCTGCCTTCTAAACCGCTTTGGGAAAAGATCTCACAGTTGAAAGATGGAGAGGCCATTTCTTCAAAAGGGGAGATGATCGCCTTTTGTTCTGATAAGACAATCGGTATTGATGATATTCAGCCTGAAAAGAATCTTGAGGTCGATATAGAGCTCAAACAACTAAATTATTACTGGGACATATTCAAGGCACTTGATGATGCAATTCATCTGGATTTTGAATTATTAGGTGCAAGCACCCATCCCAGTTCGGAACTTCACGCTGCTGAGATCATAGGTGATGATCTATTTATATCTGAAGGCGTAGATATTTCCGGTGCGATCATCAACACCAAAACAGGTCCGGTGATCCTTGGTAAAGGGGCGCAAGTTATGGAAGGAGTGAGCATAAGAGGTCCGCTTGTTTTAGGAGATCACTCTGTGCTCAAGATGGGAGCCAAGATCTATGGCGCCAGCTCTTTTGGTCCGCATTGCAAAGTTGGAGGAGAAGTTTCCAATTCTTTTATCCAGGGATACAGCAACAAGGGTCATGATGGCTTTTTAGGAAATTCAGTGATCGGAGCCTGGTGTAACTTTGGTGCAGACACCAATGTATCTAACTTGAAGAACAACTATTCCAATGTGAAGGTCTGGGATTATAAAACGGAAGGCTACATTGATAGTGGTGAGCAGTTTTGTGGACTTTGCATGGGAGATCACGCCAAGACAGGGATCAACACGATGTTGAATACCGGAACAGTAATAGGGGTGTCTGCCAATGTTTTTGGTAGCGGATTTCCACCAAAATTCATCCCTTCATTCTCCTGGGGAGGTGAAAAAGTCGAGTATGATCTGGAAAAGGCGCTTGATACAGCAAGGAGGGTCATGTCAAGAAGAAACATTGAACTTTCCAAAGCAGATACCGACATCTTGTCGCACATTAAGAAGAAAGAGGGTCATTTCTTCAGTTGATCAGCGGTATTTGTGAACTGGCATAGCAATTGACTGTTTGTTTAACAAGCAGGAAAAGTCCCCGACCTAAGAGTTAATCGGCTAGCCTGATAAAAATATTATATGAACGATCCTTTTAAACTTCTAGAGCTCAGTAACCTTGTTGAAGATGCTGAATTCATTCCACTCGTATCCAATGAGGATGAGGAAGAGATGAATTCAGAAATGATTCCGGATGAGTTACCAGTCTTACCGCTTCGCAACACAGTTTTATTTCCAGGTGTTGTGATGCCAATAACGGTGGGACGTGATAAATCCATCAAACTGGTCAAAGAGGCGAATGAGAAAAGCAAGATCATTGGCGTGGTAAGCCAAACCGATCCGAATAATGAAGAACCTAAAGCCAAAGACCTCAATAGGACAGGAACACTAGCTAAGATCATCAAATATCTGCGAATGCCTGATGGAACCATTACCATTATCATTCAGGGAAAACGCAGATTTGAAGTAGAGGCCTGGACAGGAGAGGACCCCTATTTCACAGCCAGGGTGAAAGCATTGCCTGAAGTGAAACCAGAAATCCTTGATAAGAAGTTTACTGCGCTGATCGGTTCGATCAAAGAACTTGCGGCCAAGATCATTGAGCAATCACCAGAGATCCCTACTGAAGCGAACGTCGCTATCAAGAATATCGAAAGCTCAAATTTCCTGATCAATTTCATTTCTTCCAATATGAATGCTGATTTCTCCTTGAAGCAGAGTATTTTGGAAGAGAACTCCCTGGAGGCTAGAGCCCAAAAGGTGCTTACTAATTTGAGCAAGGAGCTAGAAATGCTCGAACTTAAAAACGATATTCAATCGAAGGTTAAGGTGGATATTGATAAGCAGCAGCGAGAATATTTTCTTCAGCAGCAAATGAAAACCATTCAGGAAGAGCTTGGAGGAAATCCTCATGAGGCTGAGATGGAGGAAATGCGCAAGAAAGCTGAAAAGAAAAAATGGTCGAAAGAAGTAGGGGAGACGTTTAACAAGGAACTTGACAAACTGGGTAGAATGAACCCAGCGGCCATGGAATACAACGTACAGTTGAATTACCTGGAGACGATCTTAGAACTTCCGTGGAACGAATACTCCAAAGACAATTTTGACCTAAAACGTGCCAGAAAGATCATGGATCGCGATCATTTTGGTTCGAGTAAGGTAAAAGAGCGCATCATTGAGCATCTGGCTGTGCTTAAACTAAAAGGTGACATGAAGTCGCCCATCCTTTGTTTAGCAGGCCCTCCAGGTGTTGGTAAAACCTCTCTTGGAAAGTCTGTTGCAGAGGCATTGGATAGATCTTATGTAAGAATGTCATTAGGGGGACTCAGAGATGAGGCAGAGATCAGAGGACACCGTAAGACCTACATTGGTGCTATGCCCGGTAGGATCATGCAGAACCTCAAAAAGGGCGGCTCATCAAACCCGGTATTCATTCTGGATGAGATAGATAAAGTAGGAGCGAGTTTTCAGGGCGACCCGGCATCTGCATTGCTAGAAGTACTTGATCCTGAGCAAAATGATAGTTTCTACGACAATTTTGTGGAAATGGACTACGATCTTTCCAAGGTCTTATTCATTGCTACAGCGAACGACCTTAGCAGTATTCACCCTGCACTGAGAGATCGTATGGAGATCATTCAGATTCCAGGTTACACGGTCGAAGAAAAGATTCAGATCGCTAAAAAGCACCTGATCCCAAAACTTTTGAAGGATCACGGATTAAAACGCGGAAATATAAATCTGGGTAAGTCAGAGTTATCACTGATCATCGAATCCTACACCAGAGAAGCTGGGGTAAGAACCCTTGAAAAACGTATCGCTTCTCTCGTGAGAAAGATCGCTACGCAAGTTGCCATGGATGAGGAATTTGAGCCCAAGTTGACCAAAACCGAAATTGAGAAGCACTTAGGTCCCGGTCATTCAAAGGATAAATATGAACGCAGTGCTATTCCCGGTGTCGTAACAGGACTCGCATGGACCCCAGTTGGTGGCGACATTCTCTTCATTGAGAGTTCCGTAAGTCCGGGTAAATCAAAATTGACCCTCACAGGTTCATTGGGAGATGTGATGAAAGAATCTGCGGTGATTGCCCTGGAGTATATTCGATCGCATGCCGAGGAATTCGGATTAAAACCTGAGATCTTCGATAACTACAATGTGCACATTCATGTCCCTGAAGGTGCAACACCAAAAGATGGACCGTCCGCTGGGATAACCATGCTAACATCATTGGTTTCAGTGTTTACCCAAAGATTGGTTAAACCGAATATCGCCATGACGGGCGAGATCACCCTAAGAGGAAAAGTCTTACCGGTAGGAGGGATCAAGGAGAAGATCCTCGCTGCTAAAAGAGCTAAGGTGAAAGAGATCATTCTTTGCCAGGATAATAGAAAAGATGTTGAGGACATTGAGGCCGATTACATCAAAGGTCTGAAGTTTCACTACGTTGACACCATGTCAGAGGTACTTGAACTCAGTTTGATCAAATCAAAAGTAAAAGGGGCCAAAAGCTTTAACTAGGAGATCAGGTTCTGACGGAGCAGAAACTCCATCTGCTTGTTGACTTTCTTTAGCTTTTCAGTAAGTATTTTGTTTTCGACCTTATAGGTGTAAAGCTCATGGGCATTGATGAAGGTAACCTTCAGCTCATTCACGTCCCAGGGCTTCTCAATGTAGCGATATACTTCCCCTTTGTTGATGGCACCAATCACTGCTTCAACGTCGGTGTAACCCGTGATCAAAACCCTTGTAGAGTCGGGGTATTTGTCTTTGACCTCCATCAAAAAGTCAATTCCAGTTTTATCGGGCATGCGCTGGTCTGTAAGGAGTATGCTAAAGCCTTGCTCATCTTCTTCAAGGATCTTGACGGCTTCATCTGCAGAGCTTGCTGTTACAATTTCAAAGTCACGACGATAGGTGGCCTTCATTGACATGAGGTTGTTCTCTTCATCATCGACATACAGAATTCGCGGCTCCTCTAGCATGGCACTAAGATAAATATTCCCTAGAATAGTACCTTTGGGAAACCCTAACAGAATTATTTCGTACAACATGAGAATTTAGATTCTACTAAACTTGATACAGCTGCCTTGCAAATAAAAAACACCAAAGCACTTTTAATTTAACGGCCTGAATTATGTCTAAGGTTGTTAGGATCAAAGCTTTTCGAGCTATTGATGACCCTGAGCTATGCGAAAAGTTCATAGATGGTCACGCACGTGTATTGAGTAGTGTTGGAGTAGAGAAAGTCACCTCTTCTACAAATGACTGGATGCACAACCCCGCAGCCTTTGTGGTGATCTGTGAAGACATGCAGAGTGATCGCGTTTTTGGAGGTGCTCGCATACATATTCATGGAGGAAATCAGGACCTGCCAATAGTAGGCGCTGTTGAAGAGATGGATCCTAAGGTAAGGGATGTACTAGCCTCAAAAGCACCAGAAGGCACAGGAGAGTTCTGTGGGCTCTGGAACTCGCTGGAAGTGGCTGGATGGGGAATAGGAGCGATATATCTGATTCGTTCTTCTGTAGCTATAATCAACCAACTAAAGGTGAATACGATGTTTGCACTTTGCTCTCCTTTCACCGCCCGAATAGCCGGACGTTATGGCTTTAAACTCTTCGATGAACTGGGCAATGATGGTACTTTCTATTATCCCAAGATAGATCTTCTTGCAACGGTAGTGTTCAACAAGGATATATATGCACTCGAAGGTGCCAATGAGCATGAACTAAAGAGAATAAAAAGCCTCAGGGCAGACCCTGCTCAAGTTCTAAAGGAAGAAAACAGGGGCAAAGAGGTCGAGATTCATTACGAATTGGATATTGAAAATATAGATACTAGCCATTTCAATTATGGAAAAACACTATGATGGTTCATACCTAAGAACAACGGAAGACGTACTTGGAGCGCTTAAGAAGAGTTCCTATGAATATTTCAAAGACCTCAAAGACTCGAAATTGATCGATCTGGGTTGTGGAATTGGAAGAGATATAAAACTGATGTCTGAGTTGCTCGACCCCTCTAATCAATATATAGGAATAGATCATGATGAAGAGCTTCTTTCACAAGGAAGAAATGATGGGGCTGAGAGTCTGGATTTTATCAAGGCGGACGCTGAAAACCTGCCTTTTGAGGATGGGTCGATTGGCGGTTTGCGCACCGAGCGCATGTTCCAACACCTAAAAAAGCCTTTAAAGGTTTTAACGGAGATCGAGCGCGTTTTGGAACATCATGGCAAAATCGTCGTACTGGAAACAGATTGGTCGAGTTTGTCTCTCTATGGCATGGACTATCAAGCTCAATTAAAACTCGTGGATTATCTGACGATGCAAAAGGTGAATAACGGTTTGGCTGCAAAAGAACTTCCGGGGGAATTTCTTTCTCGATCTTTTAACCTGGTAGAGTTTGACCTTGTGCCATTCACTTTGACTTCCCTTCAGGATGCGAATCGCTTCATCCAACTCGAAAAATGCATCATAGAGGCTGGTTTGGATCAGAAGCATAATCAAGGGCTAAACGAATTAGAGGATCGCTCTTTATTCAGGTGTCGTATGAATATGATCCTTCTTAGAGCAACAAAATAATGAAGCATAGGCTTCTCATATTGATCCTACTTGTGTTTTCTGTCACCACTGGGAAGGCAGAAGAGGTGATCATTGGAGAGGATCAGAGCCAGTATTTAGGAAAAAAGCTGACATTTTTCAGAGATACAGCGGGACTTGGGCTCAAGGAGGTCATGCGCATTCAAGACTATTCCTCAACGGATGAGCCTGTGCCTAATCTCGGATTATCAGATGATGTTTACTGGTTTAAACTCAAGCTAGAAAATAACACTGATCACAATGATTGGAAGCTTTACCTGGCTTATCCGATCCTGGATGATGTGCGTTATTATTTTACTCAGGATGGGGTAGTTGTGGATAGTTTGCACTACTCGGAGGGCCAATCGATCAGTGATAGAAGCTATATCAAGTCCGATTACATCTTCGATATAGATCTGGACGAAGGTGAAACAGCGGAGGTTTATCTCAGAATTCAGACTTCTGAACAACTCATTGTTCCACTAGAACTCAGAGATACGGTAAGCCTCTGGACCAAACTCAACACCAATTCGCTTTTAAATGGGCTCTATGCTGGGATCATATTCATTATGTTGGTATACAATCTCTTCATCTACTTCACGGTACGGGATTCTGCCTATATATACTATGTCTTGTACCTTCTATTTATTGGTTTGACGCAGCTGGGGATAAAAGGAGTAGTTCAGGAGTACATTTTTCCAGATGCAAATTCCCTAAAAGCCATGATGCTCACGATCTTTGGAGCATTAGGGGCTTCGTTTGGTGTATTGTTTACTAGAGATTTCCTGAAAACCAGAAGGGAGGCAAGGTTGATAGATCATCTCCTGCGCTTCACACTAGTTGGTTTTCTGCTTTCGATCATCCTCGCACTTTTCTCATTTAAACAGCTCGCATTTACCATAATGCAAAGCTTTACAACGCTCTCAGCCTTGCTCATTCTCAGTGTGGCTATTATGATGGTGGCAAGAAGGAAAAGAACGGCGAAGTACTTTTTGATAGCATGGTCGGTTTTGGTTACAGGCGCAATTGTATTCCTGCTAAAGGATTTCGGAGTTTTACCCTATAATACACTGACAGACTACTCCGTTCAGCTAAGTTCTGGTGCTGAGGTTCTTCTGCTCAGTTTTGCTCTTGCCGATCGAATCAATATTTTGAAAAGAGAGAAAGAGGAATCTCAAGCCCGGGAATTGATGGCTCTTCAAGAGAATGAAAGAATAATAAAAGAGCAAAATACCTTCCTTGAACAAAAGGTTGAAGAAAGAACGAAAGACCTCAACGAAGCGAAACAGAAAGTAGAAAAAGCATTAACAGATCTGCAAAATGCACAGGCACAACTAGTAAGTGCTGAAAAAATGGCCTCTTTAGGTCAGTTAACTGCTGGTATTGCCCATGAGATCAATAATCCCATCAATTTTGTGACCTCCAATATCATTCCTTTGACACAGGATATTCAGGACCTTAAAGATGTTTTGGAACGCTATGAGAAGATCACTGAACCAGATGAATTAAAGTCACACCTTGAGGAGATCGCTAAGTACCGCAAGAAGATCGATTTTGATTTTACCACTAAAGAGATAGACGACCTTCTGAGAGGAATTAGTGAGGGTGCGAAGAGAACCTCGGAGATCGTTAAAGGATTAAAGAACTTTTCCAGACTAGATGAATCAGAGTTCAAAAAAGCTGACATCCACGAAGGCCTGGAAAGTACGCTTATTATCCTGAGAAGCAGCTTTAAAGAGAAAATTGAGGTAATCTGTGATTTTGACCGAAGTATCGGTAAGTTCGAATGTTTCCCGGGTAAGTTGAATCAGGTATTCTCCAACCTGATCTCCAATGCGGTCCAGGCGATCATGGATAACCTCGACCAAATAAATGAGCCTAAGATTAACATTATCACAACGGACCTGGGAGAAAAAGTGAAGATCGTCATCAGCGATAATGGCCCGGGTATACCAAAAGAAATCCAAGACAAGATCTTCGATCCATTTTTCACCACCAAAGAGGTAGGGGAGGGAACAGGTCTTGGTTTATCCATTGTTTATTCGATCATAGAAACGCATCATGGGAATTTGGAACTGAATTCTGAACCTGGCAAGGGAACGAGCTTTGAGATCACTTTACCTAAAACACTTGAAGCTTGAGCCTGGAAGTTGTAAAGAAATATCAGAACAGAAAATTGCTCTTCGTTGACGATAGCGAGCATAATCTGATTGCCTTCAAAGCTATTTTTAGAAAATCATTTGATGTCAGAACTTCGGATAACCCTAAAGAAGCCTTGAGAATTCTTGAGGAAGAAGAGATCCCGATAGTCATGAGTGATTACCGAATGCCAGATATCAATGGGGTGCAATTTCTGGAATCGGTCAAGGCAAAATTTCCCAATAGCATCAGAATGCTGATCACAGGGCATGCAGATCAGAAGGCAGCCATAGACGCCATAAACAGAGGAGGGATATTTAGGTATGTTGAAAAGCCATGGGACAATGAGGAACTTGAACAAGCTGTTTTGAATGGATTGGAGGTTTACCACACCAGGATTCAGCTCAAAAGAAAAAGTGAAGACCTGCAAAAGGCCTATAATGAGTTGGATAATATCATCTACAGTGCTGCGCATGATATCACTTCTCCTTTAACCACTATTATGGGTCTTGTAAACCTCGCAAGAGAGGAGCCTAATGAAAAGCAACAATACCTTGATCTGATAGAAAAGTCAGTGAAGAAGCTCAATATCTTCACCAAGAACATCATCAGTTTTCACAAGAATAAACGCACCGGTATTTCGATCTCAAAGATCGACCTCAAACCTTTAGTAAATAGCACAGCAGAGGATTTTAAATTCTTTGAGAAGGCCAAGGAAGTTCGATTCGAGATTGAGGTAGATCAAAAGGCAGATTACTATTCAGATCGCTCCAGGATCATTATGATCCTCAACAATCTTGTTTCTAACTCCATAAAGTATCAGGACCCACAAAAGCAAGCATTTGTTAAGGTAGTAGTGGAGTCAGATGCTGAGCAAGTGAAAATTAGTGTCCAGGACAACGGAATTGGAATAACAGCAGACCGAAAAGACAAGATCTTTGACATGTATTATCGCGGAACGGATCAAAGGAGTGGCAGTGGTATTGGCCTGCATATTGTCATGGAGGTGATCCGCCTGCTTGATGGAAAGATCGAGGTAGAAAGTGAAGAGCTGAAGGGCACGACCTTTAGCGTAGTTCTACCTAATATGGCCTAGATTATTCTTCCTCTGTAGGGATCAATAGTATTGGACGCTTTGATTTCTTAATGACTGCATTACACACACTTCCTACGAGCAGGTTGAACATTGAGCCATGTCCGTGTGATCCGATAACAATAAGATCTATATCGAGTTTATCAGCTTCATAAAGAATGACATCGGCAGCTGGACCCTGCACCATTAAAGCTTCACATTCGATACCTTCGGCTCTAATAACCTCTGCCATATTCTGCAAACGCTTATGATCTTCTCGTAATTCAGAAGCGACATTGTCGCGAATATATTTTGGCCCGATCTCCATTCCAACAAAGTCTGGGTTCGGCGGAGCTGCAAATAGAATCCAGATCTTGGCATTGTTGTCTTGTGCCTGCTCTCTGGCATGAAGTAGAAGTTGGTCGTTGCCCTTGGAGAAATCGATCGCTACCAGAATGTTTTTCATTTTATGAAGATTTTCAGGTTCAAAAGTAAGCGAAGCAAAGAAGATTTCCCGAATAAAAATCTTGCTATATTTATATCGATCTTCGAAAGAAGGTTGAGCAGATCACCCTAGGTCAGCTGATGTCTAACAAATAGAAAGGAGGTGTTCGGTAAATGTCTGAATCGAGTAATTTCAAGTTGTCATCAATGTTTAACCTTAAAATGTTGAAGACATAGAGCTTGAACACGAGATGAAATAAAAAGCCCCGTCGGTTATAAAACTGGCGGGGCTTTTCTGTTTCTTAATGAGCTGGTATCAGTCGCAAGACTTGCTTAATGTGGTACTAACCTTCACGCTCACGGTAGACCAAAGCTTGCTCACGCCGTCTTCTCCTTTATGCAGGTCTTCACAAACCTTATTCAAGGCGGCAATTGCTGCAGCCCCTTCCCAGGTTTCTACATCAAACTCAGTTTCAAGGGAGATATTTGTTCCATCAATAGAGTAGCTGGCCTCAACTTCTTTGCTGAGTCCGTTCATACTTAACTCCACCATGGCGTTTCCTGACTTATCGTTTCCTTCAACTGAACTCACCTTACCCGTGATCATATCAGTATCTGTGAGGCTGCCAAAGAAGTAGGTTTTTATCTTCTCGTCTCTTTCAGCAAGATTTGTGTTGGTGGAAGATGTAGGGATCTCAAAGCTGACTTGCTTTAGAATAGACATTGGGTCTTCCGCTTCCTCAACAGACAGCACCTTCACCTCGTCAAATTTTCCTCCAACGGGTACCTTATCTGTTGTTTTGTATGCGGTCCACTCAACAGCTGTGTTCTCGTTCACGTAAGCATACGAACAGGTTGGTTGCGCTAATTCAAGCTTATTGTCTTGCTCTGTACTTTCTGTTGATTCCGTATTCTGCCCGCCGCAAGAAGCTAGCAGGAGTCCAGATGAAATAATGATCGCGAAGTGTTTCATTTTATTCTTGTTTATGTAAGTAGTACAAATTAAGCATTATAAAGTTTAATGGCTTTGTTGCAATATCCTTAGATTTGGCGACTTCTGCAAGTATTATGGCTAACTCAGGCAAGAAACTACATATCCTGGCATTTCCATCCGAGAAGTTCGAAGCAAAAGACGCTCTGCAGAGCTTTGGAACCTTCTTCAAGAAAGACAAGCCAGATATTCAACTAAGTATCTTCTCCAAAGATGAATCCCTTCGACAGGGTTTAAATTCCAATAAGAATTTAAAGCACTTGGTGGACAATGATCAATTTAGCTTTCATAAGTTAGAGGAGGATACAGAACTTAAGGGTTTATTAAAGGATTCATTAGCGAACAGTTCCGACGATGTTGTCATATGTAGCGACTTTCAGCTTCAGAACATCAATCAGATCTACACCTCATGGCTTAAGTCAGGTGTGAAGGAGGCTTACGTTCATTTGCTTGTTTCAAGCCAAAATGATAAAAAGAATAAACTTCCTCTAAAGAACCGCTTAAGCGCTGCTGCAATTCAGCTCTTTGGCGTGCAGTCTTTTGATGAACACCACAATTCGATTATCCTTTCCAGTTCAGAGAAACTATCCGAGATACTGAAGGGATTCGGGTCAAAGGTCAGAAACACTTCTGGGTTATTTAGGCTATTGAGCTCAGCGATAAAACTCAAGCAAGTGAGTTTGAAAGAAGAGGAGCTTGAATTACATTCAGTAGAAAAGACCTCCGCCAACTTCTTTGCCTCTGTCTTTGCCGGACTCATGCATGGATTGAAGATTCGATGGCAGTGGTTTTGGACCATTCCATTAAAATCCTTCAAAGAGGAAGGTGGTCCCGATATGTGGAGTCATAAGCATCCGATTTACAGGTTTCTCTTCCTCTGCATCTCTCTGCTGATGCTGGTGATCATGCCTGCGATGAGCTTTAGCTTTGGAATTCTCTGGGATGAGCCCGACCATATCAATTATGCCAGGGATGTATTGAACTACTTTAAATCCTTTGGGGCAGATCGCACGGTATTCGACGAAACCAAGCGGATCTATTTTGCCATGAAGGTTTACGGAATTTCTTTCGATACCTTTTCCAT